>JAICUS010000002.1 GCA_025935735.1 Solirubrobacteraceae bacterium
ATCGGCGCCGGTGCGGGCGGCGGCGCCGCGGCCTTGACCGGGGCGGTCGAGCGCGGCGGCGGGGGCGGAGCGGGAGGCGGTGGAGAGGCCGTATGGCCGTTGCCGCCGCCGTTGCCGGGCCCCGGTTGGGCGGGCGGTGCCTGGGTGACTTGCGGCGGGGCGGGCGGCTCGGGCGCGGCCGGCGGCTCCGGCGCGGCCTGCGCGGGCGCCTCGGAGGTGGCCTGCTGGACCATCTCCGGGGTGATCGCCTGCACGAAGCCGGTCGGCTCCCAGCGCAGGTACTCGCCGCAGCTGCAGAAGTCCCGGTCGTCCGGGTTCTCCGCGCCGCAGCTCTGGCACGTCCTCATGTCCCAACCTTCTTCTTGGCTGCCTTCACGCGCAGCCGGTAAGTGCTGTGTACCGGCTTGTACTGCTCGATGCAGCGGGCGATCGCCGCCTGCACGTTCTCTTCGACGGGGCTGTCGCAGTAGACGACGAAGCTCGACGACGGCGACTCCGCGGGGGCGGGCCGGCCGGCGTAGACGACCCCGCCGTTGTCCTCGACGCGCAGCGGCAGCTCCGGGAAGTGCAGCGCCAGCGCCAGCTCCAGGCCCTTGACCGTGCCGCGGCGCCGGCCGAGCTCGGCCGCCCGGAGCACCATCTCGCGCTGGTGGCGGATGTCCTGGGACTCGTCGAGGTCGACGCCCAGCCAGGCCGACAGCAGCTCGAGGATGTCGCGCGGCGCGTGGTTGGGGTCGAAGTGGGCGGGCAGCCCGTCGAGCACGGCCACGATCGGGTCCAGCAGCTCCTCCAGCGCGCCGACGAAGCGCATCCCGAAGTCGCCGTCCTGATAGAGCGACGGCAGCCCGTTGCGAAGGTACGCGCGCGTGGAGGCGACCGGCGGCGTGTCGACCGGGCCGGCGTTGACGCGCAGCATCAGCGTGCCGAAGCCCGACCCCTCGAACGTCTTGAAGTGGCCGTTGCCCGGGTCGCCGTCCGGCGGCTCGGCGCCGAAGCTGCCCGCTCCGTTCGGTCCGCTCGCGCCGTCAGCCACTAGTCCTCGCGGTGGGTCGCCTTGACGATGTGCTGGCCGGAGGCCATCAGCTCGTCCGGCTCGAGCACGATGTGCGTGCCCGCCGGCTTGGCCGACTGCTCGCCGGTCTCCAGGTTCGTCTCGTACATGCGTAGGATGCGCACGAACTCGACGCCGTCGACCGCGTGCACGACGCCGTAGAGCTCGCCCTGGTTGAGCGCGCGGCCGAACGCCCAGCCGGCGCCGCGGCCGGTCGGGTCGCCGCCGACGAGCGGGTTGAGGTACGTGTAGAGCGCGTGCGCCACGTCCTCCTCGACGCGCGCGGTGTCGGCCAGCGGGCGGGCCTGCAGGTTGACCACGACGGACAGCCCGCGGAAGCGGCAGGGCTTGAGCTCGATCGTCGTGCCGATCAGCCGCCGCTCGTCCAGGTAGTCGGCCACCTCGGCCAGCAGCGCCTCGTCGGGCACGAGCTCGGTGTAGTCGATGCGCCGGTCGGCCGGATAGACGCGCGGGAGCAGGTGCAGCGGCACCGCGCCGCCGTCGCGCGGCGGGATGCACACCGCGCGGGCCACGCGCGGGCTGGCCTCGCCGGCCATGAACTCGAAGTCCTCGGCGGTGACCGCGCGGTAGCGCGAGCGGATCTCCATCGCCGCGCGCTGGCGCGCGTGGTCGATGCGCTCGGCGTCGACGCCGCCGAACGCGCCCTCGGGGTTGCTCACCGTGTCCACGCCGGCGAGCGTGCTCTTGAGCACGGTCAACGAGTTCGCCACCACGTTGCCCTCGCGCCCGCCGCCGTGGCGGTAGCGGGTGAAGCGCAGCACCGCGCCCTTGGGCGGGACGGCGCCGTACTGAGTCCAGCCGCCGTGGTTCTCGCGGATCGCCGGGCCGAGCTCCACCTCGCCGGAGACGACGTCCAGGACGAAGTGACGGTCGAACGGCGTCGAGCCGACGAAGTCCGGGCGGTGCTCCCAGCGTGCCCAGTCGCCGGACTCCGGGTCCTGGACCTCGAGCGTCTCGATCGTGCTGTTGAGCTTGAGCACCGGGTTGTGGCGCAGCGGGAAGACCTGGCCCGGCGTGCCGTCCGAGACGCCGAGGATCTCCTTCTCCACCCGCGAGGCGTGCGTGGCCGGCAGCCGCGCGCCCATCGGCGCGGCGGTGATCGAGTAGATCTCCGGCGGATGCGAGTAGGTGGCGCCCTGGCGCCCGGACGCGGTCGTCTCGGTGATCCGGCAGCGCAGCCAGTGCAGCCGGTGGCCGCCCAGCGGCACGACCACCGAGCGCGGCGGCAGCTCGAGCTCCACCGCGCCGGAGCCGTAGTTGAAGCCCCCGGTCAGGTCCTCGAGCACGAGCGCGGGCGCCCACTCGCCGTCGGCCTGCGAGACCTCCCAGGCCAGCGGCGGGTCCTCGGGGTTCACGCCGGCGCCGCGGGCCTGCGAGGCGTCGACCTCGATCTGCAGGATCAGCCGGTCCAGCGGCTCCTCGAAGCCCAGATAGAGCGCGTCGCCCACCTGCGGCGGCGAGCCGAACGCGAGCTGGTCGGAGCCCTGCGGCCGCGCCTCGCCCTCGGCCAGGCCGACGTCCTTGATCTGCCCGTGGCGCTGCAGCACGTAGGCCGCCGGGCGCATCGCCGGGATCGTGAAGTCCTCGTCGACCTGGAAGATCACCGACTCGTCGGTGGCCGTGCGCGGCGTGCCCACCTCGGTGTCGCCGCCGGCGATGACGATCGGCTCCTCGGGCGCGTCGGCCAGCCGGAAGCGCAGGCTCGTGGCGGCGGCGCTCGGCCCGTCGAGGCGAATGCCCAGCAGGTCGAGCAGCGCGACGTGCAGCTTGTCCGGGACGCGGTTGAGCCGGTAGATCGTCATCTCGGTCATCCACGCGAACAGCTCGATCAGCGTGATGCCGGGGTCGGAGACGTTGTGCTCGGTCCACTCCGGGCACGAGCGCGAGATGCGCATGCGCGCCTCGGAGACGAGGTCCTGGAACCGGCGGTCGTCCAGCTGGATCTCTGGGAGCCTCACTCCATCTCCTCCGCCGGGATGACGTAGAACGGGTAGACGAGGTTGCGGTCCGTGTTCGTGGCTCGGACGGTGAAGCCGATGTCGATGGTCAGCAGGCCCTCGACGGCGTGCGAGAGGTCGAAGTTCACCGCGCGGACCTCGATGCGGGGCTCCCAGCGCCTGAGCGCCGAGCGGATCGCCTCCTCCATGCGCCCGACCGTGCCGGCGTCGATCGTGTCGAACACGAAGTCGTGCACGCCGCAGCCGAACTCCGGGCGCATCGGGCGCTCGCCCGGGGCGGTGCCGAGGATGAGCTGGATCGCCTGGTCGATGTCCTGCTCGTCGCGGGCCAGCGCGATGCCTCCGCGGCGGTCCACCTGGAGCGGGAAGGCGAGGCCCGAGCCGATGATCTCCGTCACGTGAAGACCCTATCCGAGGTTGATGATCGCGCCCTTGATATTCACGGGGCCCGAGCCTTGGATGTCGATGGTCGCGCCCTTTAGCGTCAGGGACGCGCTGGCCTCCACGGTGAGGCTGACGCCCTTGACGGTCATCGTCGAGCCGGCCTCGATCGTGTACTGCTGCGCCTTGAGGCTCCCGTTGCCGGTCGTCTCGTGCTTGTAGTTGCCGGAGACCTTGTGGTTCTCGTCCTGGGTGACCTCGACGACCATCTTCTGGTCGGACTTGATCTCGAAGTCCTTCTTGGAGTGCTGGTGGATCTTCTCGTTGCTGAGCAGGGCAAACGAGCCGTCCTTGTTCTGCAGCAGCTCCTCGCCGGGCTTGTCGGACCCGTTGAACAGCGAGCCGACGACGATCGGCCGGCGGGTGTCGCCGTGCTCGAAGCCGACGATCACCTCCTCGCCGACCTGCGGCATCATCAGCAGGCCGCGGGCGTTGCCGGCGCTCGGGGTGGCGATCCGCGCCCAGGCGCTCTCCTCGCTGTCGGACAGCGACGGGTACTTGACGCGGACGCGCCCCATCTGCTCGGGGTCGTTGTTGTTGGTCACCACGCCGACCACGAGCGAGGCCGACCAGTCGCGCTCCTCGGGCGGGCGGATCAGCTCCAGCAGCGTGCGCGACGAGCGCCCTGAGATCTGGAAGCTCGTCCGGTAGCCCGTCGACCCGCGGTAGCTGTGCGTCGCGCCGGTCACCGTGAACGTGCCGCCGAACTGGGTTCCCACGCCCTGGACCTGGACCTGGACGCCGGCCTTGATCGCCGGGTTGCCCCAGGCGACGCCGTCGGCCTCGTAGAAGGCGTCGGCCAGCCGCTGCAGCGTCGACTTGGCGAGCGCGTTCGCCTCGCCCGAGGTCGTGGCGACGCGGTCGGTCACCGCGATCGTGCCGCCGCCGAGGTCGTTGGACACCTTCGAGCGGGCGACGCCCGGCTGCGACGTGGTCTCCGGCGAGCTCGCGGTGCCGTTGACGTTCGCCTTGGCCTTGGGATCCCAGCTGCGTACCTCGACGCTCTGGGGCTGCTGCACGCCGCTCATGCGCGGGCGGAACGAGATCAGCTTGTCCTGCCAGGTCAGCGCGACCGGGGAGCCGGCGACCTCGCTCGCGGGCTGGAACTTGATCGTCCGGTCGTCCGCGCACACGAGGTAGTCGTGCATCAGCGCGATGCGCCAGAGGAACTCCCAGTCGGTCTCGTTGCTCTGCTGGAAGAAGTCGTGGACGACGTCGGTGGACGTCGTGCGCGCGCTCAGCCCGGCCTCGCTGATCACCTTCTGCGCCATGTTCGAGCAGCTCACGTTCTGGAACGTCCGCGTCTTCTTGTTGCGGTTGAGCTTGTGCGAGTGGTCGTAGGCGCGGACGGCGATGATGCAGCCGTTGGCGCCGAACTCCGGCTCGACGGCGGCGACCTGGCCCTTGAAGATGCTCGTCGTCGAGCGGTCGCCCATCGCGGACGCCTTGATCTCGATCGTCTTGCCGATCTGCAGCGGCTGGCTGTCCACGTGCTCGCCCTTGGGGTCGATCAGCCGCACCAGCGCCATGTCCGGCAGCTGGAGCGAGCTGACCACCTTGACCTCCTCGAGCGCGTCGCGGAAGGTGGGGTCGAGCTCGGCGCCCTGGACGAGCACCGAGACGCCCGGGACGTGGACGACGGCCTGTGTCTGCGCGGCCATCAGCCGTCCAGCCGGGGCAGCGACAGCGACCTGCCGCGGCGCAGGTGCAGGGGGTTGTCGACGTCGTTGGCCTCGGCGATCAGCCGCCACTTCGTGGCATCGCCATAGGCCTGGTAGGAGATGCTCGGGAGCGTGTCCCCGTCGCGCACGCGGTGGACGCCGTAGCCGGCGGTCGCGCGGGTGGTGGGGTTCTGGCCCTGCTGGGCCTCCTCGGCCTGCTTGAGCGTGAGCTTGACGTCGGCCCGCAGCGGGTCGCCGTTGGGCTCGAACAGCTTGTAGGTGACGCTGAGGCTGACGCAGGCGCCCTTGAACACCAGCCGGCCCCACTCGAAGGTCACGAACGGCGGGACGGCAGTAGGGGAGCCGCCGGTCTTGCCCGACGGGACCTCCATCATGTCCAGCAGCGCGGCCGTGGACTCCCGGACGGACATCGTGAAAGGCGGGAACGTCTGGTCGAACAGGAGGCTCAGCTCGATCTGCCGGGGCTGGCCGCCGCCGAACTCCGGTGGGCTGAACGACGTGCCCGTGACCGACTTGTACTTCCACTCGTTGGACTTGGAGATCGAGTACTCGGTCGGGTTGAAGTAGCACTCGAGCGTCTGGCCGCCGTCGATGTTCAGCTTGGCCTTGGTGAAGCCGGCGGGGGTGCCGGAGGGGGCGGCCGCCGCGCTGCCGTTGAGCGCGGCCATCAGGCGCCACCCGCCGGGGGGGCGACGGGGACGGGTTTCATGCCCTGGTGGGCGACTTCGAGCGTCTCGGTCATGACCTCGTTGCCTCCGGCGTTGAAGTCCGACGCCGTCCACTTGACCGGATACGCCTGGGCGAAGCTCCACGAGCGCATCGGGTTGTTCAGGCTGTCGAGCAGGGTGATCGACATATCCGCGGGCTGGGCGTCGACCACGCTCGCCTGGAACCAGGTCAGCAGCGCCCCCTCCCGGGTCAGGCCGACCTTGAGCGTGATGTTGCCCTGCTTGATGCGGCTCGGGAGCTTGTGGACCATGTCGTTGCGGCCGCCCTCCTGGTACTCCAGGACATCGAGCTGCGCGGACAGGCCCTGCACCTGGGTGAAGAACCCGACGACCACGTCGAGCGTGGGCACTGTGACCTCGAAGTTGAGCTGTGGGAACAGCAGATCCCGATTGGCGGGGCCGTTGGCGGCGCGGAGGGAGGGCATGGGGTTTCTCGCTAGGGGTTGTCGATCAACAGGTGGCCGCTCTGCTCGCGCTCGACGATCAGGTCGCGCTTGAAGCGGTCCAGGAAGTACTCGTAGGCGGCCTCGAGGTCCATCTCGGGCTGCTGCTGCGGCGCGCCGGCCGCCGCGGGCGCGGCTGGGGCCGGTGCGGCCGCGGGCGGCGCGGGGGCGGGCGCCGCCGGCGCCTCGATCGTGCGGGTGACCGTGTACGGCGCCGGCGTGAGGTCGCCGCCTCCGGGCGGAGGGAAGTGCACGGTCCGCAGCCCACCCTCGCCGGCCTCGACCTTGCCGCCGGTCAGCTGCGCGAGCCGGTCCACGGCCGCCCGCGCGACACTTCGCGGCGCCGGCTCGGGGACGAGCGACAGCTCCGGCCGCGCGTCCGCCTCCGGCTTCACGGCAGCCGCGGTCGCCGGTCCGGCCGGGGTCACACGAGCGCTGCGTGCCAGCCGAGCCGCCGTCGGCACGGCACTCACCGCCGGCCGAGGCGCGCCCTCACCACCGGTCGCGCCGGTCGCCGGCCACCCCGCGTCGGCAGCTTCCGCGCCGGCCGCAGCGCGAGCGAGCATCGGCTGCCCGCCCGCGGGCGCCGCGTCGGCGGCTTCTGCGCCGGTCGCAGTGGGAGCCGGCGGCGGCGGTCCGCCCACGGCCGCCGCACCGTCGGTCGCGGCGCGAGCGAGCGTCGGCTGCCCGCCCACTGCCGTCCCTTCGCCGGTCGCAGCCCGAGCCGGCATCGGCTGCCCATCCGCGGCCGCTGTACCGGCGGCTTGTGCGCCGGTCGCGGCGCGAGCGAGGGTCGGCCCACTCACGGACGCTGCGTCGGCGGCCTCGGCGATCGTGGTGCGAGCGAGCGCCGGCTGCCCATCCGCGGCCGCCGCTGCGGTGGGTTCTGCGCCGGTCGCGGTGCGAGCGGGCGTCGGCTGCCCATCCGCAGCCGTCGCATCGCCCGTCTCTGCGCGGGTCGCACCGCGCGCCGGCGCGGCGTCGCCGGAGCTGACGGCCGATTCCGCGAGGGTCGGCGCTCCGCCGGACGAGGACGGTTCGACGGAGCGCGCCACGGCCGGTCGGCCGCCCCCGCCCGCACCGCTTGCCCCGAGTCCCGTCGCCGCGTCTCCGGTGACCGCCCCGCTTGCGCCGAGTCCCGTTGCCGCGTCTCCAGCCGCATCGTGGCCGGCACCGAATCCTGTCGTGGCGCCTCCGGTGGCACCGGCGATCGCGCCGGTCCCCGCCGGCCCTCCCGCGCTCGGGCCCGCAGCCTCGGAACGCGCGACGCTCGAGCGGCCGGTCGACGGCGGTCCCGCGGACCGCGTGAGCGTCGGCCCGCCGCGTCCCGCGGACGCGCCGCCGGAAGCGGCGTCGCCCGGCGAGGTCGGCTGCGGGGATCGCGCGACGGTCGGTCCACCGGCGGAAGGCGCGTCGCTCGGGGCGTCCGAGAAGGCCGGCTCCATGGTCCGTGCGAGCGTCGGCTCGCCTGCGGCTCCGGGCAGCGCGAGGCTCGGTCCCGGGGACCGCGCGAGCGTCGGCTCGCCTGCCGCTCCGGGCGGCGCGGGGCTCGGTCCCGGGGACCGCGCGAGGTTCGGCCGTCCTGCCTGTGCGCCGAGCGCGGCGCGGGCGAGGGTGGACCCGGCCGCCGGGTCACCGGTCGGGGTGGCGTGCGGTGCGGGGGCCTCGTCGCCGCCGCGCACCGCGTCGAGCACGCGGCGGAAGAGCCCGCGGCGCTCCGCCGGCTCCGGCGCGGGCGTGGCGGCGGGCTCGGCCGGCACCACCGGCGGCTCTGCCACGCGGGCCACCCGCTGCACTACGGGGCGAGGAGCTTCGCGCTCGACCCGCCGGGCAACGACGACCGGCCGCGGCGTCGGACCCGCCACCGCACTGGCGGACGCCGCGCCAACCGTTGGGCTGGGTTGCGGCGCGCCTGGGTCGGCAGGCGAGCCGGTCGCTGCATCTGAGGAAGCGGTGGAGGCGCCGGCCGGCGACGCGCCTTCGGCGGCACCGGCGGCGCTCGTCGCGTCGGGGGCCGGCGAGGCCGGCCCGGCCGCGCTTGCGCCGGAGGCCGAACGCGCCAGTGCGCCGGCGGTTGAGCCGCCCGCGGCGCTCGTCGTACCGGCGGCCGGTGAGGCCGGCGCACCCGGGGCGGCGGCTGCGGCGCTCGTCGTACCGGCGGCCGGTGAGACCGGCCCGCCCGCGCCCGAGCCGGCAGACCCGCCGGCGGCCGACGAGGCGGGTCCGTCCGAGCCTGCGCCGCCCGTTGCGCCGGAGGCCGATGAGGCGGAGCCGGTGCTCGGCGCGCCGGAGGCCGACCGTGCCGGCGCGCCCGCGCCGGAGGCTGATGACGCGGAGCCGGTGCTCGGCGCTCCGGAGGTCGACCGTGCCGGCGCGCCTGCGCCGGAGGGCGACGAGGCCGGTCCGCCCGACCCTGGCGCGCCTGTCGCGCCGGAGGCCGACCGCGCCATCGCGGCCGCGGCACCTGCCGGCCCGGGGGACGACGGGGCCGGCGTGCCCGTTCCGGGGGGCGACGAGGCCGGCGTGCCCGTGCCGGCGCCGCCGGAGGCCGGTGAGGCCGGCCCGGTGCTCCCCGTGCTGGAGGCCGCTCCGGCCGCTGTGCCGCCCGCGGCGCTCGGCGGCGCGCCGGAGGCGGATGCGGCCGGACCGCTCCCGGCGCCGGCGCCCGGGGAGGCCGGCGTGCCGGTGCCGTGGGAGGCGGAGGCCGGCGCGGGCGAGCGGGCCAGTACGTCGGCGCCGGAGGACGATGCAGCCGGCGGATCGGTGGCTCGCGGAGGGGTGCTGGAGAGGCGGTGCTTCGGCGCCGGGTTGTCGTCCTCGCCGGTGCGGGTGAAGCCCGGGAGGCTGTCGGGGATGCCGGGCTCGGGGGTGCGGGCGACCTCGGCGCCGGCTTCCGACTCGGACAGGCCGAGATCGGTCGGGGAGATCGGGCCCGTGCCCGCGCCCTCGACGATGCGGGCGCCGCGCGAGCGCTCGAGGCCGCCGCGGGCACGGAAGCGCGCCAGCCGCTGCTCCCTGGTGGGCTCGGGCATCTTCTCGGCCGCCGACATAGGCACGAGGCCCTGGGTCGCCGCGCCCTGGTCGCCGAACAGCCACTGCGCCGCGAAATCGGTCATCTCGGGCGGAACCCAGCTCGGCCGCTCGGACGCATCCGCCGCCGGTGCCGGCGGGGCCGGCGATGGCGAGAGCGTCGGGCCGGCGGGGGACGCGGGGTCGTAGCCCGCGCCGGACGGACCGACGGAGCCGGCGCCTCCGGCCGCGGGGTCGAAGCCGGCGCCGCCCGAGGGGGCGCCGTAGCCGCCCCCCGCCGGATCGAAGCCGCCCGCGGGGGCGCCGTAGCCGCCGGCCGCGGTGGCGTCGTAGCCGGCGCCGCCGTAACCGCCTGCGCCCGCGGGGTTGAAGCCGGCGCCGCCCGCGGGGCCGCCGTAGCCGCCCGCCGCGGACGGGTCGAAGCCGGCGGGGCCGTACCGGCCGGGACCGCGGCTCGCCGGCCCGGCCGGCTGGTGGCTGCGGGCCAGGGCGCCCTCGGACAGGCGCGTCGCGGCGGGGAGCAGCTTCGGCTTGTGGGCCTCCGCGACCTCGTGCGCGAGGTGGCGGCCGCCGTGGCGGCCGGCGCTGTGGCGGGCCAGCACGCGCAGGCCCATCCGCACCGGGGCGCGGGGGGTGGGCTGGTCTGGCGGCGTGTCGGCCATGAAGAGTGGTCAGTCCTCGTATGAAGAAGGCAGGGCGCCGGCGGCGAGCTCGTCAGCCGCACGCAGGAACCGGCGCCGGTCGGCGTGGGTGAGGTCGAGGATCGTGTCGAGCGGCCAGTGGAAGCGATACGCGAGGCGGGCCGCCTCCCCGAACAACTCGTCGGGAGACGGCCGCGTCATTCCCCCAATCGACCGTCCTCGATCTCGGTCAGGTCCACCTCGAAGTGGTTGGCGCACGCCGGGCACGCCACCACCCCCACCGCTTCCCCGTCGGCGTTGATCCGCTCGTAGAGGCGCTGGAGGTGGTCGAAGTCGGCCGCGTACAGGTTCTCCACCAACTCGGGGGTGATCTGGGTGAACCCCCCGATCCGCAGGACCGTGCGCGCCAGCAGCAGGACCGACAGGTACGCCTCGTTGGAGCGCACCTCGGCCGACCGCAGCGGCTCGATCTCGTCGCGGGCGGTCGCCAGCCGCATCGTGCCCTCGCGGTGCACGTTGCCCTCGCTGTCGACCAGCCCGCGTGGAAGGGTGAACGCGTATTCCGACTTCAGTGGCGTGTCCGGCAAGGTGAGACGGTCCCTCCTACTGGATGTCGAAGCCCTCGTGGCAGAGCGTGATGCCCTCGACGGCGACCTCGTTGGAGTCCGCCTTCAGGCCCACGCCCGTGTACTTCTTGGGCCACGCGTTGATGATCGAGTACGTGACGACGGGCGAGCCCATGTAGTCGAGCATCGTGACCGTGCAGTCCTTGCGGGCCTCCTTGAGCTGCCCGTCCACGATCATCTTGCGCCAGTTCCAGAGCGTCTTGTCCTGGTCGATGCCGCGCTTGAGCTCGATGTCGCCCCACTTGGTGTTGCCCATGACCTTGATCACGTCGGTCTTGCCGTTGGGCATCGACCGCTTGATCTCGGACGTCTCGGACTCGGAGTCGAACCCCGTCGCCTCCTTGAAGAAGCCCGCGGCCTCGGCGCCGCCGATCTTCAAGGTGAACCAGATTGGGACGTGTGCTTCCTTGTCGTTGGCCGGCATGCCGGTCGTTCCTTTCGCTCAGAGGTTGCCTTGCTCGCCTACTCGCTGACTTCCGCGCCCTCGCCGCCGCTGAACTGGCTCAGGCGGAAGATCACGAACTCGGCCGGCTTGACCGGCGCGATGCCGATCTCGCAGATGACCTGCCCCGCCTCGATGACCTCGGGCGGGTTCGTCTCGCTGTCGCACTTGACGTAGAAGGCCTGGGAGGGCGTCGAGCCGAACAGCGCCCCGTCGCTCCACACGCGGGTGAGGAAGTTCGTCGCCGCGATCCGAAGCTGGATCCACAGCTTCTCGTCGTTGGGCTCGAACACGCTCCACTGCGTGCCTTCCATGATCGACTCGGAGACGAAGTTGAAGAGCCTCCGGACGTTGATGTAGCGCCACTCGGGGTCGCTGGACAGCGTGCGCGCGCCCCACACGCGGATGCCGCGGCCGGGGAACGCGCGGATGCAGTTGATGCCGACCTTGTTGAGGCCGCCCTGCTCCGCGCCCGTGATCTGGAACCCGAGCCCGTTCGCGCCCATCACGACCTCGTTGGCCGGCGCCTTGTGGACGCCGCGCGTCCCGTCGGTGCGGCACCACAGCCCCGCCACGTGGCCGGACGGCGGGATCATCATCGGCTGGTTGGTGAGCGGGTTCTGGACCTCGATCCAGGGGTAGTAGAGCGCCGCGAACTTGGAGTCGTAGCCGGCGGTGTTCATCCGCCACTCGAGGATCTCCTGCGGGAGCATGTCCGGCGGGCAATCCAGGATCGCCATCCGGTCGCCCATGTTCTCGCAGTGGGCGATCATCTTGCCCTGCAGGTCGCGGATCTGGACGTCGTCGCCGTCCTCGGACGCCAGGCCCATGATGTCCGGCATCACGACCATCGTGATCTCGTCCACCGCGGCCAGGCCGCCCATGCCGCGCCGGCGGGCGACGTCGCCCTCGAAGTGCGTCGGCTTGACCTTCGCCGGGTCGATCGACGGGGCCGACAGCTTGTAGGCGCCCGCCGCCGGGACGCGCTGCGCCTCGGGCAGCGACGCGCCGGTCTCCTCGATCTTGATCAGCTTCGACTGGGCGTTGACCTTGGTGGCGAGGTTGTTGCGGCCCTTCTTGAGGGTCAGGCCGGTGAACTCCTCCTTGTCGGCGCCCGCGCTGACGCGCACCGTGTAGCTCTGGTCGGCGCCCTCGCCGGCCGAGGGCTCCTCGACGACCTCGACGCTCACGTCGTCGCGGCCGGCGTCGAGCGCCACCGCGGCGAACGCCTCGACGCCGCCGTCCGCCGCCGCCGGCAGCGCCGCCCGCGCCGCGCCGGCGCCGTTGGAGCCGCCGTCGTCGCCGACGCGCACCACCCAGCACAGCGAGCCGCCGTTCTGGAAGAAGCCATAGACGCTGTGGGCGAGGTACGCGCCATCCATGAACGGGCCGTTGTCGGGCTCGTTGGGGTCACCGAAGATCTTGGCGAACTGTGTCCAGTTCGAGATCCGCATCGGGGTGTTCACCGGGCCCCCCGGCGCCAGCCCGACGAACGCGGCGATGGACGTGCTCACGCCCTCGATCGGCTTGTTCGCGGACGGGACCTCCTCGACGTAAACGCCGGGAGTCAGGTACGTGGGCATGTCACTCCTTCACTCGTGGACGTGCTGGCTGCTCAGTTCGCCGCGGAGCCGCTCCACGATGGGGGCGGACACCAGGCGCGATGCGCTCGAGGCGGGCTCGAGGACCTCCATGAAGTCCTCTTCGCGCGCCCAGAGCACGACGGTGGTCTCGGGAGAGGCGCCGCGCACGAGCTGAGCCAGCTCGTTCGACGAACCCCCGTCGAGGTCGAGCACCACGATGTCGGGGCGCAGCCGGTGGGCCGCCCCGACGATGGCGCTGGGCCGGTCCTCCTGACCGACCACTTGGCAGCCCTGCTCGCTCAGGACGCGATTCATGCCGAGTCGCATGATCGGTCCGAGGTTCCCGAGCAGGACGCGGGGACGGGCTTCACTCGCCATGTCCCCACCTTCCCGGCCCGCCGCTCCGGGGGCCAGGGGCTGCGAGGCAGCCTTTCGGGCAATCGTTGCCTACCCGTTGGGTCACTTCTTGCCGTCGATCACCAGGTCGACACCCGCCCCGGGCACCTCGATCTGCCCGACGGCCTCGCGGCCGTCGGCCGTGCGGGCCAGCAGCCGGTGGCTGCCCTGGGGGAGACGGTTGAAGAAGAACCGGCCGTCGGCGCGCGACGCCGTCCAGGTGCCGACGTCGGGCAGCGTGACCCAGACGTCGGCCAGCGGCTCGCCCTTTTTGTCCTGCACCCGTCCCGCCGTGCGGTGCATCTCGATGATCGCCCGGGGCGGCCCGTCGGCGAGCCGCGTGCGGACGGTCTGAGTGCGGACCTCGGGGCCGCGCTCGAGCTGCGCGCCCGACTCGACGGAGAGGCGTACGACGTAGTCCAGCGACACCTTGTACTGGCCGCCGACCGCGCTCCAGAAGTCCGACTTCTCGCCCTTGCCCTGGCCGACGCGCGCCTTGATCGGCCAGGCCTGCGAGCCGTTGGCGAGCCGCCCGTTGAGCTTGTCCTGGGGCAGCTCGGGGAACGCGAACAGGATCGCCAGCACCTGCGAGAGCAGCCGGTGCTCGTCCTCCACCGCCTGGGTCCAGGCCGTGATCGCGTACGAGCACTCCATGACCATCGGCGGGCGACCCTCGCGCACGCGGCCGCCGGCCTTGCTCGACGACCACTCCGGCGAGCGCAGGCCCTCGGCCTCGCGCATGTCGTAGAGGAAGACGTTGACGGTCGGCTTGGACAGCTGGCCCGACCACTCGCGGGCCGGCGCGTCGAACGCGATGTCCACGCCCTCGAAGCCGTGCCGCTCGAGCTCGGAGCGCAGCAGGCTGCGCAGCGTCTCGTCGAGGTCGGCGAGCATGGTGTTCAGCGGGACGTCGACTACCAGCACGCGCCGACCCTAACCGCACCGCGCCGCGCGGTGTGAAAAATGCATACGTGGCCACGAACGTCTACGACCAGGTCCCTTACTCAAACCACCCCTACGCCCAGACGCACCCCGATCGCCTGGCAACGGTGGCCATCCTGCACGGGCTCGACCCGCCGGATCTCGCTCACGCGCGCGTACTGGAGCTGGGCTGCGGCGCGGGCGGGAACCTGATGGCCATGGTGGCCACGGCGCCCGGCCTGCGGGCGGTCGGGGTGGACCTCGCGCACGAGCCCGTGCAGGCCGGCCGGGCGGCCGCCGAAGCTGTCGGATTGCCGCTCGAGCTGCACGAGGCGGATGTGCGCTCGCTGACGGATGGGCGCCTGGGCGAGTTCGACTACGTGGTCGCCCACGGCCTCTACGCCTGGGTGCCCCCGGACGCCCGCGACGCGATCCTGGCGACGATCGCCGCGAGCCTCGCGCCGAACGGCATCGCCTACGTCTCCTACAACGCCCACCCCGGCGGCTACTTCCGGCGCATGCTGCGCGACGCGGGCCTGTGGTTCGCCCGCGACGTGACGGCCGACCCGCTCGCGCGCGCCACGCGCGCCCAGCAGCTCTACAAGTTCCTGCAGGCGCAGCGCGCGGGCACGGACACCTACGGCGCGCTGCTCGCCCGGCTGCTGCCCCCGCTGGCCGAGGGACCGATCTACCGGCTCGTGCACGACGACCTGGGCGACAACTGGGAGCCGGTGTGGTTCCACGAGTTCGCCGAGCACGCGGGACGGCACGGCCTGGCGTTCGTGGGCGAGGCCGACCTGAGCGGGCTGCGCAGCGAGTCGCTGCCGGAGGGCGTGGACGTGGAGGTGTGGGCGCTGGCCGGCGGCGACCGGGTGGCGTTCGAGACGCTGTCGGACCTGCTGACCGCCCGCCCGTTCCGCCAGAGCGTGCTCTGTCGCGCCGGCGCGCCGGTCATGCTCGAGCCGTCGCTGGAGCGCGCCGAACGCCTGTACTGGGCCGCCAGACCCAGCGCCGAGCCGCTGGAGGTGGGCCTCGTGGCCGAGGCGTTCGCCGCGCTGGACGCCCAGCGGCCGTACGCCGTCTCGTTCGCCGAGCTGCGCCAGGAGCTGCGGGCCGACCCGGCCGAGCTCGCCGCCGCGCTGCTCGACGGCTTCCGCCGCGAGCGGCTGCTCCCGCACGCCGCGCCGCTGCGGGTGGCGCGCGAGCCGGGCGAGCGCCCGGTCGTGTCCGCCCTCGCCCGCTGGCAGGCGGCCCAGGGGCTCGAGCTCACCACGCTCGGCTACACCACCGTGCGCATGGACGAGCCGGCCGCCCGGGCGCTCGTCACGCTGCTCGACGGTACGCGCGACCGCGCGGGGATCCGGGCGGCCTTGCGCGAGCGGGCGGGGCTGGAGCTCAGCGCGGAGGACCTCGACGCGAACCTGAACGAGCTCGCCCGGCTGTTCCTCTTGGAGCCGCCGTCCTAGGACCGGTCCCACTGAAAAGAGAGGGCGCCCGCCTCATGTGCGATCGGCGCCGGCGCGGCACCGTTGCCGGCGATGCTCCGACGCCTGCGCACCCAGGACGGCCAGATGGCCTCCGACTACATGGGGACGCTGTTCATCGTCGCCGCGATCGTGGCCGCGGTCTTCGCGAGCGGGATCGCGGGGCAGATCGCGCAGCGCACGAAGGAGCTGATCTGCCAGATCGGCGGCTGGGACTGCTCGGCCGCGACCCAGCAGGCGCTCGCCCAGTGCGTGGTGGCCGAGGCGACCGACAAGCTGACCCTCAACGGCTCGGTGAACATCCGGCTGGTCAAGGTCAAGCTCGAGGGCGGCGTCGAGTACGTGCGCCAGAAGCGCGCCGACGGCACGGTGGCCGTGACGCTGAAGCTGCCGCTGAGCGGCGGCGTCGGCCCGGCGCTGGCCAAGGAGCTGGGGGTCGGGTCGCTCGACGGGACGGTGAAGGCCGGCTCGGTGCCGCAGGTCACGTTCCTGCTGGCCGACGACGCCGCCGCCAACACGTTCGCCCAGCAGATCAAGGACTCGGCGATCGCCGTGGCCGCCGGGCCGATCATCTCCCACTTCATCCACAAGTCGGTCCACATCGACGTCCCGCCGATCGAGTCGGTGGCCTACGAGGTCAACGCGGGCGTGGATCTGTCGTACAGCATCGACGGCGCGGGCGGCTACGGGAAGGGCACGCTGAGCGGGCTGAACACGCTGGGGATCAAGCACAACCTGACCCACGGCAAGCCGAACTCCGGCGACACGACCGTCTACTACCGCTACAACGGCAACGCCGGCCTCGAGGGCGGCTCCCTGATCGGCCCGGGATTCGGCGGCGCGCTGGCCGGGGACATGACCCTGGCGGTGACCCTCGACTCCCACGGCAAGCCGAAGACCCTGTCGCTGATCGGCACCGGCGGCTACTCCGGCAAGACCCAGCTGAAGGGCTCCTTCAAGGACATGGCGGCGGCGCTGCACGGGCTCGACGGCCTCGACATCACCGACTCCGACACCTCGGGCAAGAAGGCGCAGTTCCAGATCGACCTGCCGCTGGACAACCCCGACGTGCAGTCGGCGGCGCTGCAGTTCCTGCAGGGCGTCAACCCGCTCACCGGGAACGTCGCCAGCCGGGCCGAGGCGGGCGCGCAGCTGTGGAACGCGATCCAGCAGAACGCCAAGGTCGAGCTGCGAACCTATGACACGCACTCGTCCAGCAAGGGCGTGGACATCGACGCCGTCGTGGCCGGCGGCGGGATCAACTACGACACGACGGGCTCGGACCTGACGGGCGCGCTGGACTACGTCCCGGGCGTCGGCTTCGTGCCCTCCCAGACATGCCACACGTGATCAAGACCATGGTCCTCACCGCGCTCGTCGCCGTTGCCGCCGCGAGCTGCGGCAGCGACTCCGGCGGGGGCGCCTCCGGCGGCGGCGGCGTCCCTTCCGGGTTCAAGCAGCTCGACGGGCCCGGCTACACGCTCGCCTATCCCGCGACCTGGCAGCCGCTCGATGTGGCCGGCTCCCGCGGCGCCCAGGGCCCGAAGGGGACCGGCGGCCTCGCGCCGCAGGCGGCGGTCGGCCGCGGCAAGGTGACGGCGCCGCTGAACCTCACCGTCAACGGCCTGAAGGCCGACAACCGCGTGCGCCGCGCGGGCTACAAGGTGGTGCGCGACGCGCCATACCAGCTGGCCGGCGCCAAGGGCGCCCACCTCGTCGAGGCGACCTACAACGAGGTCACCGGCGCGAAGACGACCCCGGTGCGGACGATCGACGTGCTCGCGCAGACCGACGACGGCGTGGCGTTCGACCTGTTCCTGCGCGCGCCGGCGGCCGACTTCGACCGCGCCGGCCTGCGCAAGGTGCTCACGACGTTCCGGTTGAAGCCGTGAGCCGCGCGGCGCTCTCCGGCCTGCTCGCCTTCGCGGCCGCCGCGCTGATGGTCGGCGGCGTGGCGGGGGCGTTGGTGACCGGGGCGAGCCGGCCGACCGCAGTCGCCGTCGGCGCCGTCGCGGCCGCGCTCGGCGGCGCCCTGGGCGGCCTGGCCGGCGCCTGGCAGGCCCGCGCCGCCGGCCTGCGCGGCCCGGTCGCGCTGCTCGCCGCCGCGCTCGGCCCGGTGGGCGGTGCGCTGGTGCTGCTCGTGTCGGCCCCGCAGGCCAGCCTCGCCGCCGCAGGCGGCCTCGCTGCCGTGGCCGCCGGCGCGCTCGTCGCGGCCGGCGCCTCGTTGCGCCGGCGAACTGCGGCTGGGTAAGGAAGTGAGCGCCCTGGCCGCAGTGCGCGGATGTTCGTTTCGCTACCCGAGGCGATCGTTCTTGACCGGCCGCCGGGCTGACCATTTCCCTACCCAGAGCAGTTCGCCGATCCCGCCGCACGCGCGATAGCGTCCGGCGATGCTCGAGACCCCGCCCGCGTCCGTCCCGGACTTCCAAGCGCTGCGCGGCTGCTGGCACCCCGTCGGCTACGCGCGCGAGTTCGGCGACGCTCCCCGGCGCGTCCGGCTGCTGGGCGAGGACGTCGCGGTCTGGCGCGACTCGGCTGGCGCGCCGCACGCGCTGCGCGACCTGTGCATCCACCGCGGCACCGCGCTGTCGCTCGGGCGGGTCGTCGGCGACCGGCTGATGTGCCCCTACCACGGCTGGCAGTACGGGTCCGACGGCATCTGCAAGCTGATCCCGCAGCTCGAGGACCCCACCCGCGTGCCGGGCAAGGCGCGCGTGAACGCGTACCGCTGCCGCGAGGCCCACGGGATGATGTGGGTCGCGCTGGACGAGCCGCGCTGGGAGCTGCCGGACATCCCGGAGCTCGCCGACGAGGGCTGGGCGGTGGTCGAGTGCGGGCCGTACTCCTGGCACTCCGACTCCTCGCGCCAGGTCGAGAACTTCACCGACTTCGGGCACTTCCCGTGGGTGCACCCCGGGCTACTGGGCGACCCCTCGCGGCCGGTCGTGCCCGAGCACACGGTGACGATCGACGGGCACGTGCTGCGCTACGACATCGTCCGCCCGGAGGCGCCCAACAGCGACGACTTCCCGGTGTTCAAGAACGAGGTCGTCGACCGGCCCGAGCGCCGCAGCCGCTACCGGCTGCACCTGCCCTACACCATCCTGCTCCGCCTCGGCTGGGGCGGTGAGGCCGGGATGGTCTACTTCTTCGCCTCTCAGCCCGTCGACGAGGAGCGCTGCACGGGCTACCTCGCCATCGCCCGCAACTACGACCTCGACCAGCCGCCGGCGGTGCTGCAGGACTTCGAGGACACGATCTTCAACCAGGACCGCGAGGTGGTCGAGTCCCAGCGGCCCGAGCGCGTGCCGTTCGACCTGGCGGCCGAGATGCACCTGAAGTTCGACGCCGTGGCGATCAGCTATCGAAAGGCGATGCGCGACCAGGGGCTCGTCCGGCGCCCACCCGGATGATGTCGTGGAAGCGCTCGAAGTCGGCCTCCAGGGTCAGGCGGCCCTGCTTGCCGTACTCCTGGGCGACCGCGCGCACCAGGTGGCGCATGGAGATCGGGGCGTCCTGGTCGGCCGCCTGGAAGGCGGCGGCGAGCGAGCAGTTGCGGATCGCGCCGCCGGAGAGCTTGAACTTCTCGGCCAGGAAACTCAGGTCGATGTCCTCGGCCTTGGGCGCCTCGTCGGGCAGGACGCGCTCCCAGATGCGGCGGCGGTCCTCGGCCTCCGGGAACGGGAAGTCGATGACGAAGTCCAGCCGGCGCACGAACGCGTCGTCGATGTTGCGGCGGAAGTTCGTGGCCAGGATGACCGCGCCCGGATAGCCCTCCATCTTCTGCAGCAGGTACGCGACCTCGATGTTCGCGTAGCGGTCGTGGGAGTCGCCGACCTCCGAGCGCTTGCCGAACAGGGCGTCGGCCTCGTCGAAGAACAGGATCGCGTTGGAGCCCTCGGCGGCGCCGAAGATCCGGTCCAGGTTCTTCTCGGTCTCCCCGATGTACTTCGACACCGTCGTGGCCAGGTCGACGCGGAAGATCTCCAGCCCGAGCTCGGCGGCGAGCACCTGCGCGGCCATCGTCTTGCCGGTGCCGGACTCGCCGGCGAACAGGACCTTGAGGCCCTGGGTGCGGGCGACGGTGCGCTCGTAGCCCCAGTCGGACAGCACGCGGTCGCGGTGGCGCAGGTAGGCCGAGATCGACTGCAGCAGCTCGCGCTGGCGCTCCGGGACGACGAGGTCCTCCCAGCGGTAGCCGGGCGGGAGCCGGGCGGCCAGCTCGCCGAGGCGCGAGGACGAGGCCTGGCGGGCGCCGAGGTCGAGGTCGACGCCCTCGGGCCGCTCGGCGCCGCGCGCGGTGGCGGCCAGCCGGGCGACCTCCGCCGCCTCGGCGATCTGGTTCATCGACAGCCGGAACTTCGCCGCCACGTCGCCGGTGTCGGGCGCGCCGGTGAGGTCGGCCCAGGCCTGGCGGCGCTCGGCGAACGACGGCGCGGCCGACTCGACCAGCAGCACGGTCCGCTCGCCCAGGGCCAGCGCGGCGGTGCGGGTCGGCGCGGCCAGGACCGTGCGCTCCGGGCGCTGCTCGATCGCCCGCAGCAGCCGCCCGCGCTCGGCCGGCTCGATGTCCTCCAGCCCCTCGAAGACGATCGGCCGGTCCTCCAGCGCGGACACCAGCGAGGCCTCGGCCATCGCCTCGCGGTCGCTCAGGTCGCGCACGTGCAGCGCGACCAGCGGGCGG
Organism: Solirubrobacteraceae bacterium; assembly: GCA_025935735.1. The sequence goes on from JAICUS010000002.1 coordinate 20,132, forward strand.
CCATAGGCCACGGCGAGCAGCGAGTCGGCGTCCGGGCCGGCGAGCACGACCGGCAGGTGGCTCTCGCGCCCCAGCAGCGCGGTCACCACCGCGACCGCCTCGTCGCGCCCCGGCGCGTGCGCGGGCAGCGCCAGGAAGCGCATCCGGGTGGGCTCGGCCGGCTCGTCCATGCGCCCGCCCAGCAGCGCGGCGGCCAGCCGGTCGGCCACCTTGACGGGCCGCTCGGCCAGCGGCGTCTGCGCGTCGCCCAGCAGCTTCACCGCACCCCTGCGCCGCAGGGCGCCGGCGGTGTCGAACGCCGCCATGACGTCCGCGGGCGACAGCCCCTCGCCCTCCAGCAGCTGCCCGACCAGCCGCGGCGAGGGCAGCTTGCGGGTGACGTCGTCCTGCAGGTAGGCGTACAGGCGCCCGTAGCGCGGGTTGAGCTCGGCCGCCGCGCAGACCGCGAGCACGGCCGCCTCCAGCAGGTCGAGCCCGAGCGCGCGGACGGCCGCCTGCAGCCGCTCGTCGGCGTCCGAGACGGACTCGCCCTGGGTGAGCCGCAGCGCGACCTCGTCGGAGATGTAGAGCCCGCGGAACGGGTCGCCCGGGTCGGGGTCGGTGCCGGCCACGCGCTCGACCGCGGCCATGACGCGCCGGTCGATGAAGCCGAACGAGATGGCGGGCGCCGGGGGCGCTTCAGCCACTACGAGATCCGGCCGGCGACGTCGTCCGCCTCGCGCTCCAGCGCGTCGCCGGGCTCTGAGACCGTGAGCGGCCCGCTGGTGGGCGCGCCGCGCTGCTGGACGACGTGCGCGAGCTCGTGCGCGATCAGCCGGTCGCCGTCAGTCGTGTTGGGCTTGTACTGGTCCTGGGCGAAGTAGACGTCGGTCCCGGTGGCGACGGCGCGCGCCGCCACCGCGGTGTTCAGCGAGTCGGCCGTATCGCCCGTGTGCACGCGCACGTCCGACAGGTCGCCCAGCGACGGCTCCATCCGCGCGGCCACGCCCGCGTCCAGCGACGCGCCGCCGCCGCGGCTCGAGTTGATCTGCGACTGCACCTCCGGGTGCACCTCGCCCGACGGCAGGATGCCGGCGCCCGGGGTGCGGGCCAGCGCGCTGCCGAACGCGCGGTTGCCGACGCCGGACACGAACTGCTTCAAGGGGGCGGCGGGATCCTCGGCCACCTCGCGCGCGCGCCCGGGCGCACGGGGCTTCTCGTGCTCGTGGATCCGCTCGGGATCGTGGCTGCTCACTGCCGCCGAGCATACGGACGGCCGAGTGCGTTCCGCAAGGGCCGTTCGGGCGGCCGAGCGGGTATGTTTCACCACCACATGCTCCGCGGTGGTGAGACGCAGCAGCGCCGGGCGTCGGTGTTCGAGATCGTCGGGGCCTGGCTGCACGTCTGGGTGCCGCCGCGCGACGTCGAGGTCCCGCCGGTGCCCTGGCGCAAGCTCGCGCTCGGCACGGCGGCGGGGATCGTGCTGCTCGCGATCGCGCTGGCGATCATGATCCCGCGGATTGACTCCGGCAAGCAGCAGCGGGCGCGCGCCGACGCGGCGCAAGAGGCTCGGTTCCGCGAGCAGAACCGGGCGCGGATCATCCACGAGCAGACCCCGCGCCACGGTGCCGACGTCGCGTTGAAGCCGGCCGCCGGCGCGTCGGCGGCGCAGCGGCAGACCGCCCGGACGCAGCTCGTCGACCACGTCCGCGACGCCGTCTGGGCCGATGCCCGGGCGCGCTCGGCCAAGGGCGAGCTGCAGCCGCTCTCGGGCCCGGCCACCTGCGCCGCGCACCCGGGCACGACGCTCACGGGGCGCTTCGGCGTGCTCGACTGCTTCGTCGTCGCGCAGCACATCGAGAAGACCTCGAGAACGGCCAAGGGCTCGATCGGCTACCCGTTCCGCGCCGTGGTCGACTTCCGCCTCTACGCGTACTCCTTCTGCAAGGTCGAGGGGATCCCCGGCGAGCTGGTCATCCCCGACCCCAGACTTGTCGTAGCGCTCCCCCGAGCTTGTCAGGACCCGAACCAGCAATGATGTATAGCCTCGCTATATTACCGGGGCTATGCAAGTCGCCACGTCGCTCGCCGAGCAGCTCGACGCCCGCCTGCTGCGCCTCTACTGGCTCGTCGGGCGCGACGCCGGCCGCGACCTGAGCCGCACGGCCAGCTCGGTGCTGGCCACGCTGCGCGACGGCGGGCCGCGGCGCATCACCGAGCTCGCCGCCAGCGAGGCCATCGCGCAGCCCTCGGTGACCACGCTCGTCGGCCGCCTGGAGCGCGACGGGCTGGTGCACCGCGCGCCGGACCCCGCCGACGCGCGCGCCGTGCTCGTGCACCTGACCGCCGCCGGCCGCGAGCGCCTCGCGGCCATGCGCGCGGGCCGGGCGGCGGTGCTGGACGAGCGCCTGCGGGCGCTGACCGCGGAGCAGCGCGAGCACTTGGAGTCCGCGCTGCCCGCGCTGGACAAGCTCATCGAAGGACAGGACACATGACCGCAGACGGCAGCATCCTCAAGCAACCCAAGGCGGTCTGGGCCGTCGCGTTCGCGTGCGTGATCGCGTTCATGGGCATCGGCCTGGTGGACCCGATCCTGCCCGCGCTGGCCACCCAGCTCGACGCTTCACCGAGCCAGGTCGAGCTGCTGTTCACGAGCTACTTCGCCATCACCGGCATCTCGATGCTCGTGACCGGGTTCGTGTCCAGCCGCATCGGCCCGCGGCGCACGCTGCTCGTCGGCCTCGCGCTCGTCGTCGTCTTCAGCGCGCTGGCCGGCGCCTCCGGCAGCGTCGGCGAGATCGTCGGCTTCCGCGCCGGCTGGGGCCTGGGCAACGCGCTGTTCATCGCCACCGCGCTGGCCGTGATCATCGGCGCGGCGAGCGGCGGCGTGTCCGGCGCGATCATCCTCTACGAGGCCGCGCTCGGCCTCGGCATCGCCTCCGGCCCGCTGCTCGGCGGCTTCCTCGGCGGCATCACGTGGCGCGGCCCGTTCTTCGGCACCGCGCTCCTGATGGCGATCGGCTTCGTGGCCGTCACCGTCCTGCTCGAGCCGCTGCCCAAGCCCGAGCGGCGCGTCAGCCTCCTCGACCCGCTGAAGGCGCTGCGCCACCGCGGGCTGCTGATCACCGGCCTGGTCGCGCTCTTCTACAACTTCGGCTTCTTCACGCTGCTCGCCTACACGCCGTTCCCGCTGCACATGGGCGCGCACGCGCTCGGCTTCGTGTTCTTCGGCTGGGGACTGATGGTCGCGGTGTTCTCGGTGTTCGTCGCGCCGCTGGTCAAGCGCCGGCTCGGCGTGGTGGCGACGCTCGGCGCAATGTACGTGGCGATCGCGGCGATCCTCGTGGTGATGGGCGTCTTCGCCGGCACGCCCGCCGTGCTCGCGGTCGCAGTCATCGCCGCCGGCGCGTTCCTCGGCGTGATCAACACCGTGCTCACGGAGGCGGTGATGAAGGTCGCCCCGGTCGAGCGGCCGATCGCCTCCTCCTCGTACTCGTTCGTGCGCTTCGCCGGCGGCGCGATCGCCCCGTGGCTGGCCGGCAAGCTGGCCGAGTGGGTGTCGCCGCAGGCGCCGTTCTTCGTCGGCGCCGGCGCGGTCACGGTCGCGCTCGTGGTGCTGCTGGCCGGTCGCCGGGTGCTCTCCGAGGCGCCCGAGGTCGAGGTGTCGGTGCCCGTCCCGGCGCCCGCGCCCGTCCTGCTGGCCACGGGGATCTCCCCGCACGCGAGCGCGGTCACCGCGGCCGCGGCGAGCCTGGCGCTCGAGCGCGGCGCGCCGGTCGAGGTGCTGCACGTGCACGAGACCGACGTGGCGATCGAGGACGCGGTGGACCGCGAGACGCGCGAGCAGGCCGCGGCGGTGCTGGCCGACCGGCTCGCCCAGCTGCGCGAGCGCGGCGTGCCCGCCGGCGGCGAGGTCATCCACACCTTCGGCAACCGCGAGGACGTGGTCCGGGCGGTGCTCGCCCGGGCCGGCGCCGTCGGCGCCCAGGCGATCGTGGTCGGTCGCCGGGGCGAGGTCGCAAGGCGCGCCGAGGTGCCGGTGGTCGTCGTGCCTGAACGGGCTGTGTAGGAAATACGTTACGGTAGGTTCATGGACCTGCCCGGCGTGGTCGACACCGCCCTCGACCGCTCGATCGCCCTCGGCTACGGCAACGTCGGGCGCTCCGCCGACGGCGTCGAGCTCACTTGGCCACCCACGCCCTCGCCCCCTGGGCGCTGATCGACGGCCTGCGCGACCTGCTCGCCCGCAGTGCGCCCGCGCGGGTGATCAACGTCGGCTCGGGCGGCCTGTACGGCCGGTCGCTGCCCGCCGGCGACCCGCAATCGGAGCGCACACGCTACGGCCCGAAGAGGATCTACGCGCGGACGAAACGCCAGCAGGAGGTGATCACCGAGCAGTGGGCGGAGCGCCTGGCCGGCACGGGGATCGTGGTCCACGCCATGCACCCGGGCTGGGTGGACACCAAGGGCGTGCGCGAGTGGCTGCCGGTGTTCCGTGTGGTCACCCGGCCGATCATCCGCGGCCCCGAGCAGAGCGCGGACACGATCGTCTGGCTGGGCGCGGCGCCGGAGCCGCTGCGCTGCACCCGCCCGACGCACTATCGGCTCGGCGCCGGCGAGGACTCCGAGGCCGCCCGGCGCGAGCTCTGGGAGACGTGCGAGCGGCTGGTCCACCAAGATGCGGCACGTGAGCACACCGCCGGGCATGTCGATCGGTGAGCTGGCCGCGGCCACGGGTGTCGCGCCCGGCACCCTGCGCATGTGGGAGGCGCGCCACGGCTTCCCGGAGCCCAGGCGCCACGGGAGCGGCGACCGCCGCTACGGCCCCGACGACGCCGCGCGCGTGACCCAGGTGCTGCGCGAGCGCGAGCGCGGCCTCTCGCTGGCGGCGGCCATCGAGCGGGTGCGCGGCTGGTCGCCGGCCGTCGCGCCGACGTTGTTCGCCGCGCTGCGCGAGCGCCAGCCCGAGCTGCAGCCCCGGCGGCTGCCGCTGCCGGCGATGCTGGCGCTCAGCCGGGCGATCGAGGACGAGTGCCTCGCCCGCGCGGCGCGGCCGGTGCTGGCGGCGAGCTTCCAGCGCGAGCGCCCGTATCGCCTCGCCGAGCGCCGCTGGCGCGAGCTCGCGCGCAGCGCGGCGCTGGCGTTCGTGCTGGCCGACTTCCCGCGCCCGCGCGATCCCGGCCCGGGCCCGGCCGAGGTGCCGCTGGATCCGGACGTCCCGGCCGCCCGGGAATGGTCGGTGGTCTGCGTCGACGAGCACCTCACCGCCTGCCTGGCGGGGTGGGAGCAGCCCCGCGAGGGGGGCGAGCGCGCGTTCGAGGCGGTGTGGAGCACCGACCCCGACGCCGTCACGGCGACGCTGCGGGCGGCCGCCCGGCTCGCGGGTCCCGATCTGGCCGGGCGCGTGGAGGAGATCCTCGCCGGGCTCTCGCTGGTCGGCGCCGGCACGAACGCCGCGACGCTGAGCCTGGCCGGTCGGATGGTCGGCTACCTCGCGGCGGCCTGATGGACCGGCTGACCGGCTGACCGGCTGGGTGCTCGATCACCGGCGCTGGGCGATCGCCGCGGCGCCGTCAGCGGGCGGCGTAGCGCAGCCGCCCGGGCAGCGCCGGCAGCAGGAGCCGCCTGACGTACTCCGCTCCGCCGCGCACCGCCAGGCCGCGCACCGGGTCCCAGCGCAGGCCGTACTGGCGGCGCAGCCGGCCGGGGAGCATCCCCACGGTGATCACGTTGGCCAGCTCGAGCAGCGGCCGAGCGAGCAGCGGGACCGGCGGCCGCAGGACGATCTCGATGCCCAGCTCGCGCGCCTGCGGGGTGACGTGCAGGACGTCGCCGGCCAGGATGTCGCCGATGTAGGCCTCGAAGTCCTCGATCCGCGCCGGCATGTCGGCGTCGGACAGCCCGAACAGGCCGCCGATCAGGCGGTAGTCGTCCCAGTAGGCCTGGCGCTCGGCCCGGCTGAGGGCGCGCACGTAGCGCTCGTGGACGAGCAGCCCGGAATCGGCCAGCGTGGCGATGATCCACAGCAGCAGATCCGGGTCGTCGGCCGCCCAAGGAGTCCCGGCCGGGAAGCGTCCCGCCGGCTCGGGCAGCGTACCGCGGAAGCGGCTGTGGACCGCCCGCACGCGAGCCGTCGCGCGGTCGGCGGCGGCGCGGTCGCCGTGGACGACCGTGTCCAGCACCGCGGCCGTGCGCCGGAGCCGCTTGTACGGGTCGTCGAGCGCGCCCGTGGACATGAAGAAGCCGGTAAAGGCGACCGGATGGGCGGCCTGCATGAGCAGCGCGCGCCGTCCCGCGAGCCGGACCACGTGTTCGCGCTCCACGCGCCGGATCATCGATGTCTCGGTGAAGTAGCCGTCTGTGCGGTTCAGGCCAGTGCCTCCACGCCCTCGCGGGCGCCGTCGCCGTGGTGGAAGAAGTCCCAGGCCTCGACGAGGTTGCCCGCCGGGTCCCGGAAGTAGATCGACCGGTCGTCCCCAGGATGCTCGACCGGGCCCCGCACCTCGGCGCCATCTTCGCGCAGCCGCCTCGCCAGGGCGTCCAGGGCGCCCCGGCTGACGCGAACGCGAAGTGCACAGCACCTGGAGGCCCAGGACGTCGCGATAGAAGCGCTCCATGCCGGAGAGGTCGGTGGTCTCGAGGGTCAGCTCGGCGAACCCGGCGACCATTTCTTCAACAGAGGTAGCGGGGTTTCCCACACAGCATGTGTAGCACGCGGCGACCCGGCGAGGAAGGAATCGCCACGCGCGGGGCGAACGAGGGTGCCCGATGGGTTCACCCTGCGAGAGGGAGCGTGACGTGACCGGCCAGGCCAAGGTGATCGCCTTCGCCAATCAGAAGGGCGGGGTCGCGAAGACGACGACCACCCTCAACCTCGCCGCGGCCTTCGCCGAGGAGGGCCACCGCGTCCTGTGCGTCGACATGGACCCGCAGGGCAACCTGACGATGTCGCAGGGGATCGACCCCGAGACGCTCGAGGAGTCGATGTTCGACGTGCTGGTGCACGACCTGCCGATCCGCGCGGTGATCCGCCGCTGCGAGGTCGACGTCGCCGTGGCCTCGATCGACCTGGCCGGGGCGGAGATCGCGATGTCGATGAAGATCGGCCGCGAGCGCTCGCTGGACCGCGCATTCAAGGCGATTCGCGGTGATTACGACTTCATCTGCATCGATACGCCGCCGTCTCTGGGACTCTTGACGGTGAACGCGCTGACCGCGGCCGACAAGGTGATCGTCCCCGTGCAGTGCGAGTATCTCTCGATGCGCGGGCTCCTCCAGCTCCAGCAGACCCTCTCCATGATCCGGGAGAACCTCAACCCGAACGTCGACATCGCCGGGATCCTGCCGACCATGGTCGACACGCGGACGCTCCACGCCCAGGAGGCGCTGGAGATCCTCGAGGAGAACTTCGGCGACCGGGTGTACGGGGCGCGCATCAAGAAGACCGTCCGCTTCGCGGAGGCGCCCGTGAAGGGGATGTCCGTCCTCAAGTACGACCCCACCGGTCAGGCGGCCGAGTCCTATCGCCGGCTGGCGAAGGAGGTGCTCTCGAATGGGTAGCGGCAAGCGCGCGAGCATGCGGGAAGGGCCGCTGGCCGCCCTGTTCCGGAAGACCGAGACCGAGGGCCTCGAGGCGCGCAAGCCCGAGGGCGAGCAGCCCGCGGCGCCGGGGCAGGAGCCCGAGCCGCCGCAGCGCACGACGCCGACCCCGCAGGAGCGCCTGCGCCACGCGTTCTCCTCCGACGTGCCGGGCGACATGATGGCCCCGCCGGATGAGTCGCCGGATGCATCCCACCCACCCACCCCCGACCACCGTGTCCCGCCGCCTTCGGCCTCCGACTACCAGTGGGGCTCGGTGCGCGAGGAGCGGATGCGCGCGCCGCAGCTGCGCGTGGTGGGCGTGGGCGGCAGCGGCGTCAACGCCGTCAACCGGATGATCGAGGCCGAGGTGACCGGCGTCGAGTTCCTGGCCCTCAACACCGACGCCCAGTCGCTCCAGCAGTCCGACGCGCACGTGACGCTGCAGATCGGCGCCGACATCACGCGCGGGCTGGGCTCGGGGTCCGATCCCGAGCGCGGCCGCTGCGCGGCGATGGAGGACTACGACCGCATCAAGTCGCTGCTCAAGGGCTCCGACATGGTGTTCATCACCGCGGGCGAGGGCGGCGGCACGGGCACCGGCGCGGCGCCGATCGTCGCCCGGATCGCCAAGGAGATCGGCGCGCTCGCGGTCGGAATCGTGACCAAGCCGTTCGGCTTCGAGGGCTCGCGGCGGCTGCAGGCCGCCGAGCAGGGCATCGAGGCGCTGGCGGAGGAGGTCGACACCCTCATCGTCGTGCCCAACAACCGGCTGCTGTCGGTGCTGGACAAGCAGACGTCGATGATGGAGGCCTTCCGCGTGGCCGACGACGTGCTGCGCCAGGGCGTCCAGGGCATCAGCGACCTGATCACGCTGCCGGGGCTGATCAACCTCGACTTCGCGGACGTGCGCACGATCATGTCCGACGCCGGCACCGCGCTGCTCGGCATCGGCATGGGCGTGGGCGAGTCGCGCGCGATGGACGCCGCCACGCGGGCGGTGGAGTCGCCGCTGCTCGAGACGTCCGGCGAGGGCGCCCGCTCGATCCTGCTCTCGATCACCGGCGGCCGCGACATGTCGCTGTGGGAGGTCAACGAGGCCGCCAAGGCGGTGGCCGAGGCGGCGCACCCGGACGCCAACATCATCTTTGGCGCCATGGTCGACGAGAAGGTCGTGGACCAGGTCTGGGTCACGGTCGTGGCCACGGGCTACGCCGACCGGCCGCTCGAGCGTGCCCGCCCGTCAGCGGACCGCGTGCGCGTGCCGGCCGACGCCGAGCCGCGCGTGTCGCGCGGCTCCGGATCCGCCTCGGAGGACTTCGAGGTTCCGGAGTTCTTGCCGCGGCGCTGAGCCCTTCTTGGCCGACGGCAATTTAGGGGGACATGGGGCGGACGCTCGGGGTTCGCCCCACTGTCCTGGATTGACCCCCTCATAGGGGTACAGGGCAGGACGGTGGGGCCCATTTCCCTCGCACGATCCTGTTCTGATGTTCCATAGCAACACCTGGGCAGGACAGTGCGCGGATGGCACGCGGTTGCCGCGGCAGAACGCGCTCCGCACACCCCCGTAATTGTCCTCGAACCGCACTGCGCACCGTGGGGACAAGCCGAGCGGAGCGCACGAACGCCTAGTTCCGCGCCGCCACCTCGGCCATCCACGGCTGGTAGTTCTCCTCGAAGAACTTGGCCTGCAGCTCGGCGCGGGAGCGCACGCCCAGCTTGCGCTGCACGCTCTTCACGTGGTTGCGCGCCGTGTGCTCGGAGATGACGAGGGCCGAGACCATCTCGCCCACGTCGGCGCCGCGGAGAAGCAGGCCGAGCACCTCGCGCTCGCGGTCGGTGAGATCGTAGGCGTGGGCCACGATCGGGGCGATCTCGGACGGCCGAGACGGCTCCAGGAAGACAGCGGTGCGACCGTCACCCAGCGCAGAAGCGTGCACCGACACCCAGCCGCGCGAGGTCCAGGCGCGCGCCCGCGGTGGCGTCGGGTCGCCGGCGGGGTTGGCCGCGCGCGCCCGCACCGACAGGACCAACGGCGGCAGACAGGCGCCGTAGGCGGGCGCGTCGAGCTCGGCGAGCCAGCACTCGCCCTCGGAGTTCATCGTCTCGACCGAGCCATCGGCGGCGACGATCACGAGACCCGGGCCGCCCGGCACCGCCAGCGAGTCCTCCGCCGCCGGGAGCAGCGCGGCACGCAGCCCGTGCGCGACCTGGCGTCCGGCAGCGGCCACGAAGGCGATCTCGGCATCCGTGAAGCACGGCGCGCCCTCCTCGCGCAGCAGGCAGACCGTTCCCCAGCACGCGCCGCCCGTCACCAGTGCGACGCGTACCTCGTCGGCCAGCCCGTGCGGGCGGTACATCGTCCGGTAGCGCGCCGAGGCCTCGAGATCGCCGCCCACGGCGGCCGACAGCAAACCGGCATGCCCGTGCTGTCGCACCAGGTCGGTGAACTTCAGGGCGTCGGGCTGGCGGATCTCGTTCTCGAAGAACGTGAGCGCCGCCTCGGCCGGGATCGCGTGGGTGAAGCCGCCCGTCCACAGCAGCGTGGCCGGATCGGTCGTGCACCAGCCGCTTGCGTCGAATGCGACGGCCCCGGAGATCGCCTCCATGGCGCTGCGCAGCACGCCGTGCTGGTCGAGACGCCGGTCGAGGGCGGTTGCGAGGTCGCGGCGCGCCTGGCGGGCGGCGGCGGTATCGAGGGGTGCGGCCTGCGGGGAAGGCATGGGCGCCATCCTCCCGCGCGGGTGACGGTTGCGTCATCCACCTCCAGACGTACATAAGGATCCTCCTAGAGAACGATCTGGGGCACTACAGCCCAATTGGGCTATTCAGCCTGGGCGAATTAGGTCGCAGCCTCGGGGTCGCACGGAAAACGACTCACCTTGGAGCGATCATGAAGATCATCAATCTCGTGGCCGCCGCGGCCACCGCGGCGGTACTCGCCGGCGCGCCCGCAGCGCTCGCGAACGTGCCCTACGCCAACATCGGGTCGCCGGACGGCGCGCTGACCACCGTGGCGGTGGGCGACGAGCTGAGCTGCCAGATCCAGCACATCGACGACGGCACCGGCGCGTTCTATCCGCCGAGCGCGGTGCCCGGCGACTGCGGCACGTTTCTGGCGACCGGCGGGCATCTCTACGCCCCCGACTTCGCGTCGCACACCAGCAGCGCCGCGCGGTCGAACATCACCCCCTACACGGCGTTCACGCCCGTCAGCCAGTCGCCGACGAGCGGCACCGGTACGCAGGGCGACCCGTTCCGCGTGGTCACCCAGGTCGACGCCGGAAGCACCGGGCTCCACATCACCCAGACCGACTCGTACGTGAAGGGCGAGGAGGCCGTGCGCACCGACATCAAGGTGACGAACGACGGCGACGCCGCCCAGAGCGCCGTGCTCTACCGCGCCGCGGACTGCTACCTCGGCACCGACGACGGCTACGGCTACCTCAACGCCGCGGCCGGTGCCATCGCCTGCGCCCAGAACCCGAACAACGAGCCGGCGGCTCGGATCCAGCAGTTCTACCCCGTCACCGGCGGCAACCACTGGAGCGAGAGCAACTACAGCGGCATCTGGAGCCAGATCCGCGACATGGGCGACTTCGACGACGACTGCTCGCTGTGCGCGACCCAGATCGACAACGGCGCCGGCATCTCGTGGACCGTCGACGTTCCCGCCCACGGGTCGGTGACGAAGTCGCTGTACCTGTCGTCGTCGCCGACGGGCCAGGTCGGCCCCCCGCCGAGCGGCCAGGAGCAGCAGCCGGCGGGCCAGCAGACCACCCCGCCGCAGACGACCGCCGACCAGGACGTGGACCTCACGGTGGACACGCCGAAGGTGTGCATCGCCCGCAAGGCCCGCGCCCGCATCACCTCGACCCGCAAGCACAAGCTGTCGAAGGACCGCTTCGGGTTCGTGCGCCGCGTGAAGATCGTGAAGGTCGACTTCTACATCGACGGCCGGCGCAAGCTGACCGACAAGAAGGCGGCGTTCAAGGCGGTGCTGGCGATGGACGGCATGGACGCGACCAAGCCGCACGAACTGAAGGCGCGCGTCACCCTCCAGCCGCTCCGCCAGCGCGGCAAGCAGGTGCTCGTGGGCAAGCGTTTCACCCGGACCCTGACCACGTCCCTGAAGGTCTGCGGCTCGTAGTCACCCGCCGCAGGTGAGTCGCCCGCCCGCCGCGCGAGACGTGCGGCGGGCGGGATAGCCTGCGCGCTATGCGAGGCGTCGTGGCAGCAGGCCATCCGCTCACGGCGCAGGCCGGCGCCGACG
>JAICUS010000161.1 GCA_025935735.1 Solirubrobacteraceae bacterium
CACGAACTCGCGCACGCTGCCGGAGGAGCGCTGGGCGAGCGCGATCGCCGCGTCGTTGCCCGAGGGCAGCAGCAGGCCGTAGAGCATCGGCTCGACCTTGACGCGCTTGCCCTTGGGCAGGACGCCGACGCCCGAGCCCTGGTAGGCCAGCGCCTGCCTGGTGATCTTCACCCGCGCGTGGCGCGGCACGTGGTCGTCGACCACCAGCGCGGTCATCATCTTCGTCAGCGAGGCGATCGGCAGCACCCGCGTCGGCGCGCGGCGCCACAGCACGCGGCCGGTGTCGACGTCGAACAGCAGCCCGGAGCGCGGCGGGTGCTTGAAGCGCAGGTGGACCGGGTCGGGCCCGCCGGCCAGCCGGACGGCCAGCGGCGAGGGCGCCGTGCCGCTCCCGGCCAGCGCCGCGACCGGCGAGTGTTGCAGCGGCCCCGGCGCCGAGCGCGGCGCCGGCTCACGCGTGGACTCTGACCCCGAGCCGTCGCGCAGGATCTCCGCGGCCGCGCCCGCCACGATCACCAGGGCCGCGACGGCCAGCAGCGCGGGCCACCGGCGGCGTCTGCGTCGCGCGTACGCCATCAACTCATCTACGCCAGAGCCCGCTCGCAGGTCCCGGTTTGCGACGGCCGGCGAACGCCTTGACGGCCAGCAGGCCGAACACGAACCCGCCGACGTGCGCGAAGTACGCCACGCCGCCGCCGCTGCCGCTCGGATACGAGATCGCCGCCGAGTACGCCTGCATGACGAACCAGAACCCGAGCACGAGCAGCGCGGGCAGCTCGAGGATCGTGAAGAAGAACACGATGAAGATCAGCGTCACGACGCGGGCGCGGGGATACAGCAGCAGGTAGCCGCCCAGCACGGCGGCGATCGCCCCCGAGGCGCCGAGCGTGGGCACAGTCGAGCCGGTGTCGGCGACGAACTGCAACCCGAAGGCGCACAGGCCGCCGATCACGTAGAAGACGAGGTACTTCACCCGGCCCATGGTGTCCTCGATGTTGTTGCCGAAGATCCACAGGAACAGCATGTTGCCGCCGATGTGCAGCAGGCCGCCGTGCATGAACATCGCGGTGAACGGCGTGATCCAGGTGGACGCCGTCGGGACCCCGCAGCTGCGGTCGAACACCACCTGCGTGCCCGGATGGGCGAACTCGTAGGGGATGGCGCCGAAGTCCTGCAGCTGGCACTGGAAGTGGTGCCCGGTCGGGTTGCCCCACGACAGGCCGCCGCGCTGCCAGAAGAAGTACACGATTACGTTCGCGGCGATGAGCGCGTAGGTCACCACCGGCGCGCGGCGGGTCGGGATGTTGTCCCGCAGCGGGATCACGGTGCGAGAACGGTACCCGCCGGAAAGGCGTCTACGACGAGGCGGCCAGCGGCCCGACGCCGGGCCGGTCCTGCTTGACGTGCTCGTCCGCGTGATACGACGAGCGCACCAGCGGCCCGGCGGCGATGTGCTCGAAGCCGAGCTCGTACGCGGCGCGCTCCAGCGCCGTGAACTCCTCCGGCGCCCAGTAGCGCACGACCGGCAGGTGGCGCTCGGTGGGCCGCAGGTACTGGCCGACCGTGAGGATCGACACGCCGGCCGCCCGCAGGTCCGCGAACGCCGCGACCATCTCGTCGTGGGTCTCGCCCAGGCCGACCATCAGGCCGGACTTGGTCACGACCTCGCCCTCGCCCAGCTCGCGCGCGTTCTCCAGCACCCGCAGCGAGCGCTGCCAGCGCGACCCGCGCCGGGCCACCGGGTACAGCCGCGGCACGACCTCGACGTTGTGGTTGAACACGTCGGGGCGCTCCGCGATCACCTTGGCCAGCGGCATCTCCTCGCCGCGGAAGTCCGGCGTGAGCACCTCGATCTTGCACTGCGGCGCTTGGCGGCGGATCGACCGGATGACCCCGCACCAGACCGTGGCGCCGTAGTCGGGCAGGTCGTCGCGGTCGACCGACGTGATGACGGCGTGGCGCAGCCCCATCCGGGCCACCGAGCGCGCCACCCGCAGCGGCTCCAGCGGGTCGTTCCACGTCGGCTTGCCGGTCTTGACGTTGCAGAACCCGCAGCGGCGCGTGCACGTGTCGCCGAGGATCATGAACGTGGCCGTGCCGCGGTCCCAGCAGTCGCCGATGTTCGGGCAGGCCGCCTCCTGGCAGACCGTGTGCAGGCCCTCGTCGCGGATCGTCCTCGACAGCTCGCGGTACTTCGGGCTGCCCGGGCGCGGGACCTTGAACCACGGCGGCTTGCGCGTGCGGAACGGCAGCACGTCGGAGCCCAGCACCTTGGTGACGTCCATTCCGCCCGGGTTGGCGCGCGAGCGCGTCTGGTGCACGCGGATGACGTCCACTTACAGGGAGGGTATCGAGGCCAGCACGTCCGCCCGGGAGCCGGACTCGAGCACGATCAGCGCCCGGTCGACCCCCATCTCCTCCAGCCGGCCGAGGTTCTCCGGCTTCGCCCCGTAGTAGGTCACGGGCACGCGCCCGCCGGCCCGCTCGCGCAGCTCGGCGATCCGCGGCGGCAGCTCCTCGATGTCGGCCATGTTGGGCATCCAGCCGTCGCCGTAGCGCAGCACGCGGTCGAGCACGTGCGGGCCGTTGCCGCCGATGAACACGGGCGGATGCGGCTGCTGGAGCGGCTTCGGCCACATCCAGATCGCGCCGAAGTCCACGAGGTCGCCGTGGTACTCGGCCTCCTCGCCCGTCCAGATCGCCTTCATCGCCTCCACGCGCTCGCGCATCAGCTTGTGGCGGGTGGCGGGGTCGGTGCCGTGGTTGGCCATCTCGTGCCGGTTCCAGCCGGCGCCGACGCCGAACACGAAGCGCCCGCCGGAGAGCTGGTCGAGCGAGGCGACCGACTTGGCCAGCACGATCGGGTCGTGCTCGACCACCAGGCACACCGCGGTGCCGATCTTCAGCTTCGTCGTGGCGGCGGCGGCGAACGCCAGCCCCACGAACGGGTCGTGCGTGCGCCGGTACTTGTCGTCCAGCGGCCCACCGAGGCGGTCCACCATCCCGGCCGCCACCGGGATGTGGGTGTGCTCGGTGAAGAACAGCGACTCGTAGCCGGCGTGCTCGGCGGCCAGCGCGAGCTCGTCGGGCCGGATCCCGTCGCCGGTGGGGAAGATGACGAGGCCGACGTCCATCAGGCGGCCACGGGCGCCGGGAGGCCCAGCCGCGCCGGCGTGACGAGCCGCTGGCGGCGCCCGAACGCCTCGCAGAACCGGAACGCCATCCGCTTGCGGAAGCAGGCGAGGCCCTCGTCCACTCCCTCGGCGCGCAGCGAGGTCATCTGCACGTCCGGCAGCCCGCAGGCCACCACTGAGGTGAACGGCGCGAGGTCGTTCTCGACATTGACCGCGAAGCCGTGCGCGGAGACGCCCTGGGAGATGTGGATGCCCACCGAGGCGATCTTGCGCTCGCCCACCCAGACGCCGACGTGCCTGTGGCCGAGCCGCGTGCCGGCCTCCAGGCCCGCGTCGGCCAGCGCGGCCACGATCGCCCGCTCCATCGTGAGCACGAACTCCGGCACGCTCTGCACGCGCATGATCGGATAGCCGACGAGCTGGCCGGGGCCGTGATAGGTCAGCTGGCCGCCGCGCGGCGTGGCGACGACCTCGATGCCCACCGACGGCAGCGGCAGGTCCGCGTCCGCCGTGCGCCGGCCGACCGTGTAGACCGGCGGGTGCTCGAGCAGCAGCATCGTCTCCGGCAGCTCGCCCGCCCGCACGCGGTCGCGCAGGCGCTCCTGCAGGGCCGCGGCCTCGGTGTAGTCGACGCGACCGAGCTGGCAGACCCAGAGCTCCATGGGATTGAGCCTAGCCTGTCCCGCCCCGGCGCTCACAGCGCCGGGGCGGGTGTCCGTCAGGCCAACCTGGGGTCTGACCCCTACATCGGCCAGCTCTCCAGCTTCTTGCGCAACGCGCTCAGGAATTGCGCCGCGTAGGCGCCGTCGAGCGCGCGGTGGTCCCAGCTGAGGCACAGGTAGGTCATGGGGCGGATGGCGATCGAGTCGTTGCCCAGCTCGTCCGTCACCACGACCGCCCGCTTGACCACCGACTCGGTGTCGAGGATGCCGACCTGCGGCAGGTTGATCACCGGCGTGGCCATGATCGAGCCGAACGGGCCGGGGTTGGTGATGGTGAACGTGCCGCCGCGGACCTCGTCGGGCTGGAGCTGGTTGCTGCGCGCCCGGACCGCGAGGTCCTTGATGCGCTTGCCCAGGCCCTCGACCGACAGGTCCTGCGCGTCGTGGATCACCGGCACGATCAGCCCGCCCTCGCCGAGGCTGACGGCGATCCCCAGGTGGATGCTCTCGTGGACCGTGTGGTCCTCGCCGTCGAGCGTGGCGTTGAGGTACGGGAACTCCTGCAGCGTCTCGACGGTCGCCCGCGCCTGGTAGGGCAGGTAGCTGAAGCCGGCTGCGCGGCGCGCGGCCTCGATGCGGCTCATGTCCGCCTCGGCCATGGTCGTGCAGGTGGCCGCGGTCTGCAGCGACTCGACCATCCGCCGGCCGATGGCCTGGCGCATGCGGCTGAGCGGCTGCCCGCCGCCGGTCGCCGCGGGCGCCGCCGGCTCGCGCGGGACCTCCTCGATGCGGCTGAAGCGCGGCGTGCGCTGCTTGGGCGGCGCCGGCTCGTCCGGGCGGTACGGGCTCTCGATGTGCATCGGCGGCTCTTCTCCCCCGCCGCCGCCGCTCTCGATGAACGCCAGCACGTCCTGCTTGCGCACCCGGCCGCCGCGGCCGGTGCCCTCGACCTGCTCGAGGTCGACCTCGTGCTCGGCGGCGATCCGCATGACCACCGGCGAATAGCGCCGGCCGCCCGGCGGGCGGCGGGGCTTCTGCGCGGTCTCCGCGTGGTCCTCGGCGGTGTCGCCCTGGAGATCCCCGGCCTCACCGGGCGACTCCAGCGCCGCCGTGGCCTCGCCCGTGCCGGTCTCGGGCACGTCCTCGGACGCGTGCGCCTCGCCGGGCCGCGCGTCGGTGGCGATCCGGGCCATCACGGTGCCCACGTCGACCGTCTCGCCCACCTGGACGATGATCTCCGCCACGCGGCCGGACGCCGGCGACTCCACGTCGGTGTCGATCTTGTCCGTGGAGATCGACGCGATGATCTCGTCGGCCTCCACCCAGTCGCCGACCTGCTTCTTCCACTCGACGACCGTGCCCTCGGCGACGGAGACGCCCATCTGGGGCATCTGGACATCCACCAACGTCTCAGTACTCGATGAGCTCACGGCATGCCTCCCGCACGTCGTCGACCTGGGGCAGCACCGCCTGCTCGAGCGGCGGCGAGAACGGGATCGGCACGTCGGGCGTGGCCACGCGGACCACCGGCCCGTCGAGGTCCTCCCACGCGCGCTCGGCGATCAGCGCGGCCACCTGCGCCCCCGCGGCACAGGTCTGGTTGGCCTCGTCGACGATCACCACCTTCGACGTCTTGCGCACGCTGGCCAGGATCGCCTCCTCGTCGAGCGGCACGAGCGAGCGCAGGTCGAGCACCTCGACGGACGCGCCGTCGAGGTCCGCCGTGGCCTCGAGCGCCGTGTGGACCATCGCCCCGTAGGCGATCACGGTGAGGTCGGTGCCCTCGCGGGCGATCCGGGCGGTGAACGGCGTCTCGTAGGTGCCGCTCTCCACCTCGCCCTTGACCCGCCGGTAGAGGTGCTTGTGCTCCATGAACAGCACCGGGTTGGGGTCGCGCACGGCGGAGATCAGCAGGCCCTTGGCGTCCTCGGCCGTGGACGGCGCGACGATCTTCAGCCCCGGCGCGTGCATGAACCAGGCCTCAGGGTTCTGCGAGTGGTACGGGCCGCCGGAGAAGCCGCCGCCGGACGGCAGCCGGACGGTGATGTTCACCGACAGCCCCATCCGGTAGTAGGTCTTGCCGGCGACGTTGACGAGCTGGTCGAAGCCGCAGGAGACGAAGTCGGAGAACTGCATCTCGGCGATCGGGCGCATGCCCTCGACGGCGGCGCCGATCGCGCAGCCGACGATCGCCGACTCGGCCAGCGGCGTGTCCATCACGCGGTTGGCCCCGAACTCGTCGATGAAGCCGTCGGTCACCTTGAACGCGCCGCCGAACACGCCGATGTCCTCGCCCATCAGGAACACGCGCTCGTCGGCCCGCATCTCCTCGCGCATGGCGTCGGAGATGGCCTGCAGGTAGGTCATGGTCGGCATCGCGCTACGCCTTCCAGCCCGACCAGGGGGCGTTGCCGTCCTCGAGCAGCGCGGGCTCGTCGGCGAAGATGCGCTCGGTGGCCGTCGCGCCGTCGGGCATCGGCGACTTCAGCGCCTCCTCGACCGCGGCGTCGATCTCCGCCTTGACCTCCTGGCGCAGCGCGGCGACATCGGTGCCGAGCGCCTCGACGCGCTTGCTCTGGCGGTCGATCGGGTCCTTCTCGCGCCACTCCTGCACCTTCTCGGTGGGTACGTACTTCATGTCGTCGTGGGCGGCGTGGCCGTGCATGCGCATGGTCACGGCCTCGATCAGCGTCGGGCCGTCGCCGGCCACGGCGCGCTCGCGGGCCAGCCGGACGGCCTCGAAGACGGCCTCGGGGTCGTTGCCGTCGACGGTCACGCCCGGGAAGCCGTAGGCCGCCGCGCGCTCCACGGGGTCGACCGCGAACTGCTGGTCGAGCGGCGTCGAGTAGGCGTACTGGTTGTTCTCGAGGATGAAGATCACCGGCAGCCGCTGCACGCCGGCCCAGTTCATCGCCTCGTGGAAGTCGCCGCGCGAGGTCGAGCCGTCGCCGAACCAGGTCAGCGAGGCGCGCTTCTCGCCGCGCAGCTTGAACGCCATCGCCATCCCGGTGGCGATCAGCATCATGTCGGGGAGCATCGAGACCATGCCGACGCAGCCCTTCGTGCGGTCGCCGAAGTGCACGTTGCCGTCGCGCCCGCGGGTGATGCCGTCCTCGCGGCCCATGTACTGGGCGAAGATCCGCCGCGGCTCGACGCCGCGGATGATGTGCGCCGCCAGGTCGCGGTGCAGGATGCACAGCCGGTCCTCGGCGGCCATGGCCCAGGCGGCCCCGGCCGACACGGCCTCCTGGCCGAAGCCGTCGTAGAAGCTGCCCGGCACCTTGCCCTGCCGGTACAGGGTCATCGCCCGCTCTTCGATGCCGCGCATCATCAGCATCGCCCGGAGCAGGCCGACCCGATCCTCGCTGTTCAGGTGCTGGGATACGTCAGCCGGTAAGGCCGACCTGGCCGTTTCGGTCGCCATCTGGCGTGCTCACCTTTCGGTCGCTGTCGATGCGCCGCCCGGGATCGCCGGGAGTGCGCTCGCCCCAGGTCGCGGGATCTCCGCTTCTCCTCCCAGGGTTTTGACGGTCCAGATGAGCCTACGACATGGGGGGTTAGGCTTGACGCTGACGATGGTCGAGTCCGTCTTCTGGCCCCGTCTGCGCTGGCGGATGCGGGGCGCGTGGCAGTGGCCGGCGTTCGTGGCGTTGACGGCCGCGGACGCCGTGCTGATCGCGCGGCTGCCGTTCCGGGGCGACGGGGCGGACGCGCTGGGCGCCGTGCTGCTGGCCGGCTTCTTCAACCTGCTCGTCGTGGGCGTGGCGGCGCCGCTGTGCGGCCTGGCGGTGCGGCGCCTGCGCCCGGACCTGCCGTCCGTGATCGCCCGCGACTACGCCGGCACGGCGCTGCTGGCGCTCGTGACCTGCGCGCTGGTGGCCGGTGGCCTGGCGCACCGCTCGAGCGTCGTGGAGGAGAACGCGGACCGCGCGGCGATGATGATGGGCGTGCACGACTACGTGCTCTCCCAGGCGCCCGCGTTCGCGGGCGGCCTGCGCTCGCCGGACATCGTCCAGCTCGAGCAGGACCGCTACCGCGCCTGCGTCTACGGCGCGGACCGGCTGCCGCTGTGCCTGTTCGTCAACACCGACCAGCGGCCGGCGGGCATCCGCCGCGACCCGTCGCGCGAGCCCAACACGGGCCTCGGCCAGTAGCCGCCGCGATGAGAAGCGCGCGCGCCGCCGGTCTGAGCAGCGATGGACCCCGACGAGACCACCTTCTCCGCCCTCTTCGCACGCCACCGCCGCGAGCTCCAGGCGCACTGCTACCGCATGGTCGGGTCGTTCGAGGACTCCGAGGACCTCGTGCAGGAGACGTTCGCGCGCGCCTGGCGGGCGCGGGCGCGCTTCCGGCGCGAGGGCCGGTGGTCGTTCCGTGCGTGGCTGTACCGGATCGCGACGAACGCCTGCCTCGACCACCTGGCGCGGCGCGCGCCGAGGGTGCTGCCCACGGACGTCGCGCCGGCCGCCGATCCCGAGGCCGACGTGCCGCCGGTCGCGTCAGACGTCCCCTGGCTGGACCCGTACCCGGATCGACTGACCGACCCGCACGAGGCCGCCGTGGCGCGGGAGACGCTGGAGATCGCGTTCGTCGCGGCGATCCAGCACCTGCCGGCGCGCCAGCGGGCGGCGCTGATCCTGCGTGACGCGGCCGGGTTCTCCGCCCGCGAGACGGCGGCGGTGCTCGGCACCAGCGTGCCCGCGGCGAACAGCGCGCAGCAGCGCGCGCGCACCGCGCTGCGGGACCGCCTTCCGGCGCGCCGGGCCGAGTGGTCCCGCGCGCCCGACGCGACCGCGCAGGAGCGCGAGGTCGCGCGGCGCTATCTGGAGGCGCTCGAGCGCCGGGACTTCGGGGCGCTCGCGGCGCTCGTGCGTGAGGACGCCCGGTTCTCGTTCCCGCCCCGGGCGGTCTGGTACGACGGCCTGGACGCGTTCCGCCGCGCCGGCGACAAGCACGCCGCGCCCGGGGAGCACCTGCTCGTGCCCGCCGCCGCCAACCTGCAGCCCGCGGTGGCGCTCTACCTGCGCGCGCCGGGCGCCCGGCGCCACCGTCCGCTCGCACTCGCGGTGGTGCGGGTCCAGGAGCGACGGGTCGTCGAGGTCATCCACTGGGACCGCCCGGAACTGTTCGCGGCCTTCGGCCTGCCGATGAGTTTTGCGCCGCCGCACCGTTCCAACGAGGACGACGTCACCGCGAAGGAGGGCCGATGAAGGTCGGGACAGAACAGGAATGGCAGCAGGCCCGCAAGGCGCTGCTGACCGCCGAGCGCGAGCTCGAGGCGCAGGAGGAGCAGGTCGAGGAGCAGCGGCGGCAGTTGCCGTGGGTGCCCGTCGAGAAGGCGTACACGCTCGCGACCGAGGACGGCCCGCGGACGCTGCCCGAGCTGTTCGACGGGCGCTCGCGCCTGCTCATCTACCACCTGATGTTCGGAGAGGACTGGGACGTGGCGTGCCCCGGCTGCAGCTCGCTCGCCGACGGGTTGAGCGGGACGGTCACTCACGTCAATGACCGCGATGTGACCCTGCTGTGCGTGTCGCAGGCTCCGCTCGAGAAGCTGGCCGCGTACAAGGCTCCGCGCGGGTGGACGGTGCCGTGGGTCTCCGGCCACGGCAGCGACTTCCTGTACGACTACGGCTTCGCGTTCCGCCGGGAGGAGATGTCGGGCATCGTGCGCGACGAGTTCGACATGGGGCAGCTGCTGCGCGAGGCGCCGCAGTGGCTGCGCGACTACCGCGAGGAGGTGGGGGCGCCCGACCTCGAGTCCGCCGTCTCCGTCAGCGCGGGGTGGAGCGTGTTCGCGCTGCGTGACGGCGCCGTCTACAACACCTACCGCGTGTATCCCCACTCGCGCCTCATCACGCCGCTGTTCTCCGGCATGCTCGGCCTGCTGCCCGGCCGGTAGCCGGCGCGCAGCAGCACCAGCAGGACCAGCAGCAGGCCGTAGAGCCCGTAGCTGAGCTCGCTGACGTCGATCACGCGGGGCAGCAGCCAGTAGTTGGCGAACGTCAGCGCGAACGCGCCGGCGACGGCGCCCGGGATCGACCCGAGGCCGCCGACGACCACCATGCTCAGGATCAGGATCGAGAACGGGAACTCGAACTGGCCGGCGCTCACGATGTTGTCGAAGGACCCGAGGAAGACGCCCGCGATCCCGCCGAACGCCGCGCCGGTGCCGTAGGCCAGCAGCTTGGTCCTGACGATCGGGATGCCGAGCGACGCGGCCACCTGCTCGTCCTCGCGCAGGGCGGTCCAGGCGCGGCCGTGCCGGGAGTCGCGCAGCCGGATGCTGGCGGCGATCACCAGCGCGGCGAGCGCCAGCGCGAGCCAGTACCACGGCCGCAGGTCCAGCGCGGAGAACGCGGCGGGCTTGTCGATCGGCGTGATGCCCTTCGGGCCGGCCGTGAGCGGCTGGCCGGCGATCCGCAGCTCGTCGCCGTTGTGGGCGAGCTGGCCGATGATCTCGCCGAACGCCAGCGTCACCACCGCGATGTAGTCGCCGCGCAGCCGCAGCGTGGGCACGCCGATCGCCACGCCGGCGGCCGAGGTCAGCGCGACCGCGGCGATCAGCACGAGCACGAAGTTGACGTGGACGCCCGGCAGGTGCGCCGCGGCCCCGCCGACGAGGAGATGCCAGCCGCGGCCGTGGTTGACGCCCGCGATGAAGGTCGAGCCGAGCCAGCCGATCGTGTATGCGCCGATCGCGTAGAACGCCACGTAGCCGAGGTCGAGCAGGCCGGCGAAGCCGACGATCACGTTGAGGCCGAGCGCCATCACGGCGTAGGCGAGCGCGAGCGTGGAGTCGCCGAGGAAGCCGCTGGCCGGGGGGAAGGCCAGCGGCAGCAGCGCCGCGGGGAGGAGGACGGACGCCGCTCTCATCCTCGGCGCCGGGCGTAGTAGGCCCGGTTCTTGGAGCGGTTGCCGCAGATCGACATCGCGCACCAGGCGGCGGAGCGGTTCTTCGAGCGGTCGTAGAACGCGTACTCGCAGTGCCGGCACGCCTTCAGGCGC
>JAICUS010000881.1 GCA_025935735.1 Solirubrobacteraceae bacterium
CCTCGAGGATCGCCCGCCGCCGCTCCGGTGCCGCCGCGAGATACTCGCGCAGCGCCCCGATCGGCAGCTCGGCGGCGCGGAGGCGGCGGACGAGCAGCGCCTGCTCGAGCTGTGCGGCCGCGTAGTAGCGAGTGATCGTCAGCAGCCGGTCCACGACCGGCAGCAAACACCCTCGACCAACCTGAACGTCAAGCGGCGGCGCTAGGCGCCCGGCACGCCGTCCCAGTAGTCGAGGAGCTGATCGCCGAGGCGAAAGCGATAGCCCGCCTGCCCGGGCACGCGGAGCACGTACGTATCGTCGTCGGGGAAGACGCCGGCCGACGGACCGCCGAGCGGCGCCGAGCAGACCAGCAGCCGCGCCGGGTCGTCCGCATGGTTGAGGATCTGGTGCGCGCCGGCCTCGCCCTCGGGGAAGCAGACGATGTCGCCGGGCGCCAAGACGTCCTGGCCGCCGGGGTGGCGCAGCGTCGCCGCGCCGGAGAGCACGAGCGCCCAGTGCTCGCGGCACCAGTCATAGCGGTACGGGCCGGCCGCCTCGCCCGGCGCCACCTCGCACAGCGCGGGGACCCAGGTCTGCGTGTGCAGGCGCCCGGTGAGAACGTCCGCTGGACAGGACCGCAGGTCGATCTGCGGGCAGGCGCCGGCGGGGGCCGGACCGACCGGGACGACGGCCGGCTCGGCCCACGTCTCCAGCGCGGCCGAGCGCAGGAACTGGACGCCGGGCTTGCCGCCGACCTTGTCGGCGTCCGGATACACGCTCGTGAAGGCCTCGCCCCAGCCGCGCCCGCCGACCGAGAACAGCACCACCCGCCCCGGGCCGGCGAACGTATGGGCGCCGCCGGGACCGGCCGGGAAGGCGACGAGCGTTCCGGGCTCGAGCGCGCGCTCGCCGCTGGAGTCGCGCAGCACCGGCGCGCCGGAGACGACGTACATCCACTCCTCGAGGCCGTCGTGGAAGTGATACGGGCCCTGCGTGCAGCCCGCCTCGGTCTCCCACACGGTGGCGCCGATCACGCACCCGCCGAGCGCCTCGGTCAGGTCGTGATACGTCGCCTGGAACTTCCCGCGCGCCCACAGCGGCTCCGTCTCGCACCGGGCGACGTTGACCTTCCCGATCACGCGAACCGGCCGTCTTCCAGGATGGTCTCGCCGTCCGCGGACAGCCGGCCGCCGTCGCGCAGGTCGCAGATCAGATCCCAGTGGACGACGGACTCGTTGGTGCCGCCCGTCTCCGGGTAGGAGCGGCCGAGCGCGAGGTGGATGGTCCCGCCGATCTTCTCGTCGAACAGGATCGACCCGATCGGGCGGTCGATGCCGAAGTTCGTGCCGATGCCCAGCTCGCCCAGGAACCGGGCGCCGGGGTCGGTGTCGAGCGTCGCATGCAGGTAGGCGTCGCCGCGCTCCGCGTGCGCCGACACCACGCGGCCCTCCCGGAACTCGAGCGTGACGTCCTCGACCACCACGCCGCGCGGCGAGGTGGGCAGCGTGAAGCGGATGCGGCCCTCGGCGGAGTCCTCGTGCGGGCCCGTGAAGACCTCGCCGCTGGGCATGTTGCGCCGGCCGTCGGAGTTGA
>JAICUS010000604.1 GCA_025935735.1 Solirubrobacteraceae bacterium
CCTCGACCGTGGCCTACTGGGTCAACAAGCACGGCCTGACCTCGGCGCACGCCGCCCGCCACGCCCCGCGCGGAGCGATCGAGCGCGAGCGGCTGGCCGCGCTGGTCGAGGAGGGCCTCTCGATCCGGCAGATCGCCGCCCGCTGCGACGTGAGCGCGACCACGGTGCGGCACTGGCTGCAGCGCTACGGGCTCAAGACACAGCCGGCGCACTATGCGCGGCGCGACGGGCCGCGGCCGGACCGGCTCCTGCGCGAGTGCGGGCGCCACGGATGGACCGACTTCGTCCGCGTGGGCGCTGAAGGCCACTATCGATGTGCGCGCTGCAATGCCGCGGCGGTGACCGACCGGCGGCGCCGGGTCAAGGAGATCCTGGTGGCCGAAGCCGGCGGCGCGTGCGCGCTCTGCGGGTTCGATGCTTACGCCGGCGCACTGCAGTTCCACCATCGAGATCCGGCGGCGAAGGCATTCGAAGTCAGCCGCCAGGGCGTCACCCGCTCGCTGCGGCGGCTGCGGTTGGAGGCGGCGAAGTGCGTGCTACTGTGCGCAAACTGCCACGCAATGGTGGAAGCAGGGCTCTTGTCATTGCCCGCCGATGCCGATGTTGCGGGTAGAACAACTGCAGTGACGGTCGGGGGTAGCTCAATGGCAGAGCATTCGGCTGTTAACCGAAGGGTTGTGGGTTCGAGTCCCACCCCCCGAGTACCGACCCCGTCGCGCTGAGCCGCGCGATCAACCGGATGTGAGCCAGCGCTCGAGCTCTGTGGCCGCGAAAGGGCCCGCCGGGTGCGCCGCGGCCCACTGGGCGATCGCCTGTGTGCGCTCGCGCAGGCTCGGGTTCGCCAGAGCGCGGGCCACGGCCAGGCGGACGCCCCAGGGCGTGCAGAAGCGCGGGGCGAGGCGGACGCCGACTCCGGCCCAGTCGACGCGGGCGGCGTTCTCCGGCATGTCGCCGCCGGCCGGGCAGATGACGACGGGGCAGCCGGTGGTGAGCGCGCGGACGAGGGTGCCGTTGCCGCCGTGGGAGACGACGAGGTCGCAGAGCGGCATGGTCTGCGAGTAGGAGAGCCAGGGGACGATGACGGCGTTGTCCGGTGCCGGCACGGGCGGGTCGGGGCCGGTTCGGATGGCGATCACCCGCACCGGCTCGCGGGCGAGGCCGGCGAGGGCGGCTCGCAGCAGGCGGCGGTCGGGGTCCTGGGCGGTGGATGGGGCGATGAGGACGACGGGACCGTGGCCGGGTGGCGGCTCGACGCGGTCGCCGCCCGGCGGCTCCCACATCAGCGGACCGACGATCCGCAGCCATGGCGGCCAGTTGCGCGGGTACTCGAGTGCGGGCAGGGTCGCGACGAGCGTGAGCGAGCGTGAGAGTGCCGTGTGGACGTACGGCAGCGGACCGAGGCCGAGGCGGGCGCGGCAGTCGTTGTAGTCGCGCCGGCCGCGCTCGAGGCCGATCGCCACGAGGCGGTCCCATGGGCGCCAGAACTCCCGGCCGAGCCGGGTCCGGGGCAGCCGCGCGCCGATCGAGAACGGCGGGAAGCCCGGCGGCAGGTGGGGGTAGATGTGGGGGACGAGCGTCGCCACCGGCAGGCCTTCGAGCTCGCCGGCCAGCGCCGGCGCGGCCGTGAGGATGTCGGCGACGACCGCGTCGGGGCGGAAGGCGCGGATCGCCTCGCGGGTGGTGCGGGCGGCGTGGACGACGGCTTCGTAGGGCTTCATCGGCCGCTCGCGGGTGGGGAAGACGTGGTACTCGGGCGCGGCGACGAACTCCAGGCCCGCGGCCTCCGCGGGGTCGCGCCACTGCTTCCAGGTCTCGATCGCCACGGTGTGGCCGCGGTCGCGCAGCGCCTCGGCGAGGGCGAGCATCGGGAACGCGTGCCCCGCGTCGCCGAACGCGCCGAGGAAGAACCTCAAAGCCGCTTCGCGTAGCCGACCATCTGCAGGCCGAGCCAGCCGTCCCAGCCCGACTGCCCGTCGCGCCGCCAGCCGTGCGCGGTGTAGAAGCGCTCGGCCGGCGCGCCCTCGGGGGTCCACAGCCGGGCGGCGCCGTAGCTCCGGGTACGCATCTCCGCCTCCGCGCGCGCGAGCATCGCCGCCCCGATTCCCTGCCGCCAGCGGGCCGGGTGCACGTAGAGGGCGGCGACGTGGGCCAGCCCGGGCAGCGCCGGCCCCGTGGCGGCACCGGGTGCCGGCTCGTGCCGGGCCGGACGGAACGACGCGTACGCCACCAGGTCGTCGTCCGCGAACGCGCAGAGCGACCAGCGGCCCGGCTCGCCGAGCTGCGAGGACCAGTCGGTGCTGACCGCCGGCGGCGTCCAGCCGGCCGGCGCCCAGTCGAGGTAGCTGCGGTCGCAGGCGGCGACGAGCGCGCGCAGGGCGTCGCCGTCGGCCGGCGCGGGCGCCCGCGCCTCCAGGCCGGGCGGCGTGGGGTGGCCGGCTTGTGCGGGCGGGTGGGTCGGGCTCCGGGGTGGCGTCACGCCGCGAGCTCGGCGACCGTGCGCAGCTGCGCCAGCCGCTCCTCGAGCGTCCAGGCCATCGGGGAGACCATGAGCGTGCCGACTCCGGCGTCGCGGTAGACGGCCAGCCGCTCGCGCACGCGGTCGCGGGGGCCGACGAGCGCCACGGTGTCGATCAGCTCGCCCGGCAGCGCGGCGGCGGCCTCCTCCTTGCGGCCCTCCAGATAGAGGTCCTGGACGCGGGCGGCGGCGTCCTCGAACCCGTAGCGCTGGACGAGGGCGTTGTAGAAGTTCTGCTTGCGCGAGCCCATCCCGCCCACGTACAGCGCCACATAGCCGCGCATCGAGTCGCGGGCCGCCTCGAGGTCGTCGCTCACGTTGACGCTGACCGTCGGCACGATCTCGAAGTCGGCGAACCCCTTCCCGCCCCCCGCGCGCGCGAACCCCTCCTCCAGCAGCGGGCGGAACTCGCTGACGTGCTCGGGGGAGAACAGGGTGGGCAGCCAGCCGTCGGCGATCTCGGCGGTCAGCGCCGTGTTCTTCGGGCCGATCGCCGCCACATACAGGGGGATGCGATCCTGGACCGGGGCGATCGTGAGCTTCAACGCCTTTCCCGGCCCGTCCGGCAGCGGCAGCTCGAGCGTCTCGCCGTGGAACTCCACCCGCTCGCGCGCCAGGGCCATCCGGACGACCGCGACGTACTCGCGCGTCCGCTGCAGCTGGCGGGCGAAGCGCTGGCCGTGCCAGCCCTCGGCCACCTGCGGCCCGCTGGAGCCGATCCCGAGGATCATCCGCCCGCCGGAGAGCTGGTCGATCGTCGCCGCGGTCATCGCGGTCATCGCGGCCGACCGCGCCGGCATCTGGAAGATCGCGGCGCCGAGCCGGATGCGTGACGTCTGCCCGGCCAGCCAGGCGAGGATCGTCGCGGCGTCGGAGCCGTAGGCCTCGGCCGTCCACACCGAGTCGTAGCCCAGCCGCTCCGCTTCGACGACGAGCTGCAGCTGCTGCTCGGCGGTCAGGCCGAGCCCCCAG
>JAICUS010000548.1 GCA_025935735.1 Solirubrobacteraceae bacterium
GGAGCCCGAGGAGCTGACCGTGACCAGCGGCGGCATGGAGTGCATCGACCTCGTCTCGCGCACGGTGCTCGACCCGGGCGACGGCGTGGTGGTCGAGGCGCCGACCTACCTGGGCGCGATCATGGCCTTCGGCGGCTACGGGGCCGAGCTGACCGGCATCCCGATGGACGAGCACGGGATGCTGGTGGACGAGCTGGCGGAGCGGCTCGACGGCGGCTTCGCGCCCAAGCTGGTCTACGTCATCCCCGAGTACCAGAACCCGTCGGGGAGGACGCTGTCTGTGGAGCGCCGCCACGCCCTGATCGAGGCCTGCCGGCGCCACAACGTGCTGATCTTCGAGGACGTCGCCTACCGCGACCTGTCCTTCGACGGGGCCTCGCTGCCCTCGCTGTGGTCGCTCGCGCCCGACGTCGTGCTCCAGGCGGGCACGTTCTCCAAGGTCTTCTGCCCGGGGTTCCGGCTCGGCTGGGCGGCCGGCCCGCCGGAGCTCGTGGCCAAGCTCGCCTCGGCCAAGCAGAACACCGACCAGTGCGCCGGCGCGCTCGGGCAGCGGATGGTCGAGGAGTACGGCCGCGCCGGCCACTTCGAGCGCGGCATCCCGAAGGCCCGCGCCCTGTATGCGTCCCACTGGGCGGCCACGGCGCGTGCCCTCGAGGAGCACATGCCGGACGGCTGCCACTGGAGCCAGCCGACCGGCGGCATGTTCACCTGGCTCGAGCTGCCGGAGGGCCTGGACGCCGTGCGGCTGCGCGCCGACGCCACCCGGGCCGGCGTCGCCTACGTCCCGGGCGCCCCGTTTTACCCGGATGTCATCCCACCCACCCAGCGCGAGATGCGCCTGTCCTTCAGCGCCCTGGGCGAGGCCGACCTGGCCGAGGCGGTCCGCCGCCTGGCCGGCGTGATTCAGACCAGCGCGGCGCGCTGATCGAGGAAGCGCTCGAGCGCGCTGACCTCGAGCGGCGGGGCGAACAGGTAGCCCTGGCCGCGGTCGCAGCCCAGCTTGCGCAGGTGGGCGAGCTGGGTCTCGTCCTCGATGCCCTCCGCGACCGTGCGGAGGTTCAGCGAGCGGCCGAGTTGGACGAGCGTCCGGACCAGGGGGTCGGCCTCGTCGGCGACGAACGCCCGGTCGATCTTCAGCGCGTCGACCGGGAACTTCTGCAGGTAGGCGAGCGAGGAGTAGCCGGTGCCGAAGTCGTCGATCGCCACCATCACGCCCAGCTCCTTGAGCGCGCGCAGGACGCCCGCGGTGCGGTCGGCCTCGCGCATCAGCGCGGTCTCGGTGATCTCCAGCACGAGGTCGGTCCCGTCCAGGCCGGAGCGCGCCAGGGCGTGCTGGACCGCGTCGAGCAGCCCGGGGTCGTCGAACTGGCGGGCCGAGACGTTGACCGAGATGCGGATCGAGTGGCCGTGGGCGCGCCAGCGGGCGGTCTGCGCGCACGCCTGCTCGAGCACCCAGGCGCCGATGTCCACGATCAGCCCGCTCTCCTCGGCCAGCGCGATGAACTCGCCGGGCGGGACGAGCCCGCGCGTGGCGTGCTGCCAGCGCAGCAGCGCCTCGGCGGCGACGACCGTGCCGGTCTCGAGGTCGAGCACCGGCTGGTAGACGAGGAACAGCTCGCCGCGGGCGATGGCGTGCGTGAGGTCGGTCTGCAGCGCGAGCCGGTCGTGGGCGGCGATGTGCATCTCGTGGCGGAACTCGGCGTAGCGGTTGCGCCCGGCGCCCTTGGCCTCGTAGAGCGCGATGTCGGCGTCGCGCAGCAGGTCGCGCGCGGCATCGCGGTCGCCCGCGGCGATCCCGATGCTCGTGGTGATGCTCACCGGGCCGTGCGCGGTGCCGAGGTCGAACGGCTCGCGCAGCACCTCGAGGATGCGCCGGGCGACCAGCTCGGGCTCGCCCTCCACCAGCACGACGAACTCGTCGCCGCCGAGCCGGCCGATCGTGTCCGTCTCGCGCAGGACGCCGCCGATCCGCGCGGCCACCGCGCGCAGCAGCTCGTCGCCCACGGGGTGCCCGAACGTGTCGTTGACCGCCTTGAAGCCGTCGAGGTCGATGAACATCGCCGCCGGCTGCGTGCCGGTGCGCCGCCCGCGGGCGAGCATCCGCTCGGCCCGGTCCATGATCAGCGCGCGGTTCGGCAGGCCGGTGAGGGCGTCGTGCAGCGCCTGGTGGCGCAGCTGGCCGGTCTTCTCCTCCACCATCCGCAGCGCGCGCGCCCGGCCGAGCGCCAGCGCCCGGACGAGGAAGAAGCCGAGCAGGCCGACGACGAGCCAGCCGGCCAGCACGAGCCCGGCCTGGACGGTGGGGGAGGAGAGCCCGGGCGGCGCGGCGTGGGCGACCGAGACGATCCAGCGGCCGTCGGCCTCGACCGAGAAGCGGCGGTGCAGCAGCGGCCCGCGCGGCACGCGGCCGTAGCTCGCCTGCGTGGGCGTCTGCAGCGAGTCGGCGAGCGTGCGGAACGCGCCGCCGACGCCGGTGGGGATGCGCCACTCGGGCGCGGCGTGCTCGCGGGCGAGCGTCACGGCGACGCCGTGCTGGCCGGCCACGGCGGCGCGCAGGATCGGCTCGGCGTTGAAGAGGCCGATCACATAGCCGGTGGCCAGCCGGCGGCGGGCGGCGCGGGTGGCGGGGACGCCGCCGCCGCGGTAGACCGGCGCGATCACCTCGAAGAGGTCGTGGCCGCCCTGCGTGCTGACCACGAGCGCGGCGAAGCGGCCGGAGTCGCGCGCGCCGGCCAGCTGGCCGGAGAGCGCGCACAGGTCCAGGCCGGGGACGCCGAGCTCGAGCAGCATCGGGTCCGAGCGCCCGGCGGCGACGCCGAGGCGGGAGAAGCAGTAGGTCGGCCGCGCGCCCGCGGGGAAGACCTGGAACGGCGCGCCCGCGTTGCCCGGCGTCGGGTCGGCCTTCGCCGTGGCCGCGAACGCCTTCAGCCGCGCGCGCGGGACGATCTGCGTGTAACCGAAGCCGGCCACGCCGCTGAAGCGGTGGGCTACGTCCATCGAGCGATACCAGGAGGCGAACTCGGCGTTCGTGAGGTCCGGCTCGGCGGCCAGCAGCGTGCGGGCGGCGAGCGTGAGGTCGTCCATCCGGCGCACGGCGGTGGTCACGGACGCGCCGACCCCGGCCGCCTGCGACGCGAACGCCTGCTCGTTCTGGCGGTGCACCTGCCGGCGCCACGCCTCCGCGGTCACCCCGGCCAGCGCGACGAAGGCCGCGAGCAGCAGCCACGCGGTCCACCGGAATGCGATCCGTCGCCTGGGCATCCACTTCGGTGATCGGCGGCGCCCGGACCCCGCCGCATCGTCCACGCGTCCAGTTCGCCAACCACGCATAAAGGGGACAGTCCCCTTTAGGTTTCGAGGGTGGCGAGGCGGGCGCGGGCGGCGGCCAGGGCGGCCTCGGCGTTGGCGCGCAGCTCGGCGAGGAGGTCGCGGCCCTCCATGGCCGCGGTGAGCGACTGCTCCATCAGGCGGGCCAGCTCGGAGTCGCGCGCCTCGTCCAGGCGCCGCTGCGCCTCGGCGACGGCGACCTGGAGCGCGCGGGACGCCGCGCCCGGGTCCTCCGCGGGCGGCACGGCGTAGGGCGAGGACTCCCACTGGCGCAGCAGGTTGCGGATCGCCTCCGCGTCGCCCTTGCGGTAGGCGTCGTTGAGGCGCTTCATGAACGCCTCGGCGTGCGTGCGCCCGGCCTCGTCGCGTACGAGGTCCGGGTGCATCCGCTTGGCCGCGTCGCGGAACAGGGTCTTGAGGTCGTCGGTGGGCGGCGGGCCGGCCGGCGCGGGGACAGAGCGCAGCGCGGTGGTGGTCTCGCGGAAGCGCTGCTCGGCCGCGTCGGCCGCCTCCCGATCGCCCGCCGACCCCGAGCGCGCGGCCGCCAGCGCCAGGATGCGCGCCTCGAGCTCCTGCACCTGCACCATGACCACGCCGACGACCCGCAGGTAGTCGGACTCGAAGGCGGTCAGCTCCGCCCGCAGCGTGGCGTGCTCGACCTCGAGCTCCGCGAGCCGGTCCCGCAGCTCAGTGGTCACGAGCGAAAGTACGACGCATTCCGGCGGGCCC
>JAICUS010000484.1 GCA_025935735.1 Solirubrobacteraceae bacterium
CGACGGCACGCAGCGGCCGCTCGAGCTGCTGGCCCGCGACGGCGAGGAACCGTTCGGGCGCCCGTGGCTTCCCCGCGGCGTGCAGCTGCCCGCGCTCGACCGCGAGCGCACGTGGGACTTCGCGCCGCGCGTGGCCGAGGGGGCCTCCGTCGCCCCCGGCGACGTGCTCGGCGTCGTCGCCGAGACGGCCGCGCTCGAGCACCGGATCCTCGTCCCGCCGCACATGGGCGGCACGGTCAGCGGCATCCGTTCCGGCCCGGCGCGGCTGGAGGATCCGGTCGCGTGGATCGACGACCAACCGGTCACGATGCTCAGCCGCTGGCCGGTGCGCGAGCCGCGCCCGATCCACGCCCGGATCGATCCGACGACACCGCTCGTGACCGGCCAGCGCGCGGTCGACACGCTGTTCCCGATCGCCCGCGGCGGCGTCGCCGTGATCCCCGGCGGCTTCGGCACCGGCAAGACCGTGCTCCAGCAGTCGCTGGCCAAGTGGGCGCACGCGGATGTCGTGGTCTACATCGCCTGCGGGGAGCGCGGCAACGAGCTCAGCGAGGTGCTCGAGGAGTTCCCCACGCTGGTCGACCCGCGCACCGGCGCCTCGCTGATGGAGCGCACGATCCTGGTCGCGAACACGTCCAACATGCCCGTGGCCGCACGCGAGGCGTCGATCTACACCGGCATCACGCTGGCCGAGTACTTCCGCGACCAGGGCTACCACGTCGCGCTGATGGCCGACTCCACCAGCCGCTGGGGAGAGGCGCTGCGCGAGGTCTCCAGCCGCCTGGAGGAGATGCCCGCCGAGGAGGGCTACCCGGCCTACCTGTCCTCCCGGCTGGCCGAGTTCTACGAGCGCGCGGCCGCGGTCCGCTGCCTGGGATCCCCGGAGCGCACCGGCTCGGTGACGATCATCGGCGCCGTCTCCCCCGCCGGTGGCGACTTCTCCGAGCCGATCACCCAGCACTCGTTGCGGCTCGCCGGGACCTTCTGGGCGCTTGACACGTCACTGGCCCGGCGGCGCCACTTCCCGGCGATCGACTGGAACCGCAGCTACACGCTGTACGACTTCGCCGACTGGTTCGGGCGACAGGTCGCCGCGGACTGGGAGGAGCACCGCGCCTGGGCGCGCGAGCTGCTGCAGCGCGAGACGCAGCTGCTGGAGGTCGTGCAGCTGCTCGGCACCGACACGCTGGCGCCGGCCGAGCGGGTCGTGCTGCTCACCGGCCGGCGGCTGCGCGAGGACTTCCTGCGCCAGTCCGCATTCGACCCGGCCGACGCCTACTGCGAGCCCGCCGAGCAGCTCGCCAGGCTGCGCGCCATCCGCCGCGCGGACGCGGAGGCCAACGCCGCCGTGGCCGGCGGCGCGTCGCCGGAGGAATTGGGATGACCACGCTCTACAGCACCGAGCACCGCACGGTGAACCATGTCGCCGGCCCCCTGCTGATCGCCGAGCGCGCGGAGCGCGTGGCCTATGACGAGCTGGTCGAGGTCGTGACGCCGGACGGCGAGCGCCGGGCCGGCCAGGTGCTCGAGATCGCGGGCGACCGGATCGTCGTCCAGGTGCTCGGCGGCACCCGCGGGCTCGACGTCGCCCGCACGGCCGTGCTCGCGCGCGCCCGGTCGGCGCGCCTGGCGCTCGGCCCCGACATCGTCGGCCGCGTGCTCGACGGCATGGGCCGGCCGATCGACGGCGGGCCGCAGATCCTCCCGGAGGTCGATCGCGACCTCAACGGGCTGCCGCTCAACCCGGTCGCCCGCGCGCACCCGGCGGAGTTCATCGAGACCGGGATCTCGGCCATCGACGGGCTGCACACGCTGGTCCGCGGCCAGAAGCTGCCGATCTTCTCCGGCTTCGGCCTGCCCGGGCTCGAGCTCGCCACCCGGATCGCCGAGAGCGCACGGGTCCGCGGCGCCGGCGAGGGATTCGTCGTCGTGTTCGCCGCGATCGGCATCACCGACCGGGAGGCGATGTTCGTCCGCGCCCGCTTCGCCGAAGGCGCCGCGCTCGAGCGCTGCGTCGTGTTCGTCAACCGGGCCGAGGAGCCGGCGGCCGAGCGCATCACCTGCCCCCGCGCGGCGCTGACCGCCGCCGAGTACCTCGCCTTCGAGCGCGGCCTGCAGGTCCTGGTCGTGCTCGTCGACATGACCAACTACTGCGAGGCGCTGCGCGAGTCCGCCGCCGCCCGCGAGGAGATACCCGGCCGGCGCGGCTACCCGGGCTACATGTACTCGGACCTCGCCTCGCTGTTCGAGCGCGCCGGCCGGATCCACGGATCGGCCGGCTCGGTGACGCAGATCCCGATCCTCTCGATGCCCGACGACGACGTCACGCATCCCATCCCGGACATCACCGGCTACATCACCGAGGGCCAGATCGTCCTGTCGCGCGAGCTCCACAGCCGCGGGATCGCACCGCCCATCGACCTGCTGCCGTCGCTCAGCCGGCTCATGAACGCCGGCATCGGCGAGGGCAAGACCCGCGCCGACCACCGCGGCGTCGCCGACCAGATATCGGCTCTCCTCGGCCGCGGCCACGAGCTGCGCCGGCTGGTCTCGATCGTCGGCGAGCAGTCGCTGTCGGACGACGACCGCCGCGTCCTCGCCTTCGCCGACGACATCGAGCGGCAGTTCGTCGGCCAGGGCGGCGAGCGGCGCTCGATCGAGCAGACGCTCGACCTGGCGTGGCGGCTCCTCGCCCGCTTCCCCGCCGGCGACCTCTCGCGGATCGCCCCGGAGCTCGTGCACCGCTATCACGCGGCGGCCTCCGACTTGTGAAGCGCGGGGCACCGGCGGTTGAGGCCGGCCGCGGTGCGACGCTTCGCCGCATGCGCTCGCGGCTGCTGTCACTCCCATTGTTCTGGCGCGTCTATTGCACGAACGCGCTGCTGCTCGGGCTGGCGTTCGTCGCCCTGGTCGCCGCGCCCGTGACGGTATCGGCACCCGTGGCCGCGACCGAGCTCCTGCTGCTGGCCGTCGGCCTGCTGGTGCTGCTCGCGGTCAACCTGCTGCTCCTGCGACCCGCGTTCGGGCCGCTCCAGGATCTGGCCGAGACGATGCGCCGGCACGATCCTCTCTCGCCGGGCAGGCGGGCGCGACTGGTCGGCGGCCCGGATGTCGTCACCATCGCCCGGGCGTTCAACGAGATGCTGGACCGGCTGGAGGCCGAGCGGCGCGAGAGCGCGCGGGCGGCGCTGATGGCGCAGGAGGACGAGCGCCGGCGGATCGCCCGCGAGCTGCATGACGAGGTGGGTCAGACGCTGACCGGGGTGATCCTGCAGGTGGAAGGGCTGTCGGCGATGATCCCCGAGCCGCTGCGCCCGCAGCTGGACGAGCTGCGCGAGACCGCGCGCCACGGCACCCAGGAGGTGCGCAGGATCGCGCGCCAGCTGCGCCCGGAGGCGCTGGAGGAGCTGGGCCTGCAGAGCGCCATCGCCGTGCTGGCCACGAGCTTCAGCGAGCAGACGCGGATTCCGGTCGAGCGGCGGCTCGAGGCGGCGCCGGCGCTGTCTCAGGAGCAGGAGCTGGTGGTCTATCGGGTGGCCCAGGAGGCGCTGACGAACGTGGCTCGCCACGCGCTGGCCGGTCACGTCGAGTTGCGGTTCGAGCGCCAGGGCGACTGGACGGTGCTGGCCGTGCGCGATGACGGCCGGGGGATCCGGCCGGAAGAGCTGGCCTCGTCGAACGGGGTTCGCGGGATGCGCGAGCGCGCCATGCTGATCGGAGCGCAGCTGTCAGTCGACGCGCCGGCAGGCGGGGGCACCGAGGTGCAGCTGCGAATCCCGCTCGACCGCGTCAGCGGTACAGGCGCTTGAGCGTCTCGCCGTGGATGTCGTAGACGGCCGCGCGCTTGACCTTCAGCGTCGGCGTGAGCTCTCCGGCCGCCTGCGTGAGGTCGCGGTCGAGGACGGCGAAGCGCTTGACCTGCTCGATGCGCGCGAAGCGCTCGTTGACCTGGCCGACCTCGGCCTCGAGCAGCTCCCGCACCAGCTCGTCGTCGGCCAATGCGGCCGGGTCGGCGGGGACGCCGAGGCGCCGCGCCAGCGCCGGCAGCTCGTCGGGCTCGAGCGTGAGCAGCGCGACCAGGTAGGGGCGGTTGTCGCCGTAGACCACGGCGTGTGAGATCAGCGGGCGCTCACGCAGCGCGGCCTCGATGTTCGCCGGGGTCACGTTCTTGCCGCTCGAGGTGATGATGATGTCCTTCTTGCGGCCGGTGATCGTGAGGTACCCGTCGCCGTCGAGGGCGCCCAGGTCGCCGCTGCGCAGCCAGCCGTCGGCCAGCGCCTCGGCGGTTGCCGCGGCGTCGGCGTAGTAGCCGGGGAACACGTTGTCCCCACGGATCAGCACCTCGCCGTCTTCGGCGATCGCGACGCTCACCCCCGGCAGCGCCCGGCCGACGGTTCCGAGCCGGACCGCGGCGGCGGTGTTCAGCGTCGCGGCCGCGCACGTCTCCGTCAGCCCGTAGCCCTCGAGCACGGGCACGCCGCAGGCGGCGAAGAAGTCGAGGACCTCGCGCCCGACCGGGGCCGCTCCGGTCAGCACCTGCCGCAGCTCGCCGCCGAACAGCCCGCGCACCTTGGCGAGCACGAGGCGGTCCGCGAGCGCGTGCCGGGTCCGCAGCAGCGGCCCGCCCTCGCGTCCGGCGGCCGCAGCGCCGGTGCGCAGCGCCCAGCTCAGCAGCGCGCGGCGGAGCCGGCTCTCGCCGGCCGCCGAGAACGCGCGCGCGTGC
>JAICUS010000036.1 GCA_025935735.1 Solirubrobacteraceae bacterium
AACATTCGCAGCTTTCCGAGAGCCAGGCGCGGGCGCTCGTCCGCCACGGCGCGGCGGTCGGGCTGCCCGTGCTCGTGCGGCTGCCCGAGCTCGACAAAGGGCTCGTCAATCGGCTCCTCGAGGCGGGCGCTGCGGGCATCCAGCTCTCGACGGTCCGCCGGGTCGAGCAGATCGCCGGGCTGCGCAGCGCGACGGCCTACGCGCCCGCGGGCACGCGCTCGGTCTCGCTCGCGCACCCGCAGGCGGGATACGGCGGGACGCCGCTGGCGGAGTATCTGGCCGCCGTCGGCAGGCCGCTGGTGGTCGCCCAGATCGAGACGGCCGAGACCGACGACCCGCTGGACGAGCTGATGGCCGCCGGGCCGGACGTGGCGTTCATCGGCACCACGGACCTGTCCGTCGACCTCGGCCTGGACGCTTCACGCGTGCGCGCGCGCGTGGAGAAGATCGCGGAGGCGGCCGCGGCGGCCGGTGTGGCGCTCGGCGCGTTCGCGCTGGACGACGAGCGCGTGGGCTACCGGCTCGTCAACTCGGACCTCGCACTGTTGCGGGCGGCGGTGGCGAATGCCTGACCTCGCGGTCCAGCTCGGGCCGCTGCGGCTCGTCAACCCGGTCATCTGCGGGTCGGGCGAGCACGTGGCGACGCGCGACGACATCGTCGCCGCCGTCGATGCCGGCGCCGCCGCGGTCGTGGCCAAGTCCGCCAACGAGTCCGAGGCCGCGCGGCGGCAGTACGCGACCGTCGCCCAGGCGTTCATCGACGCCGAGCGCCGCCCGGTGGAGCCGACTGCCGCGGCGTCGATCCTCAATCGCTCCGGCCTCGTGCCCGTGCCGTGGGACGAGTGGCTGGACACGCTCGCGCGAGCCGACGCGTACGCCCGCGAGCGCGACCGCTACGTCGCCGCGAGCATCATCCCCGGCGACACCGCCGCGCTCGCGCAACTGGCCGGCGACGTCGAGGCCGCCGGGCTGCGCTGGCTGGAGCTCAACCTCTCCGCGCCGCACGCCCACGACGGGATCGCCGGCGCGGCCATCGAGCGCCCCGCCGCGGCCGAGCGCGCCGCCGAGCTGACCGGGATCGTCCGCGCCGCCACCGCGCTGCCGCTGTCGGTCAAGCTGGGGATCGAGCACCACGACGTCACCGGCCTCGCCGCCGCGGTACGCGAAGCCGGCGCCGACATCGTCGTGATGACCGGCCGCCACATGGGCTTCCTGCCGGACCTCCGGACGCGCCGGCCGGTGCTCGGCTCCTTCGGCGGCTACAGCGGCCCCTGGGCGCTCCCGCTCACCCTGCGCTGGGTGGCGAAGACCCGCCGCGTCCTTGACGCCCCGCTGGTGGCCACCAACGGCGTGCGCAGCGGCGGCGACGTCGCCCGTGCGCTGCTCGCCGGCGCGAGCGCCGTGCAGGTGGCGAGCAGCGTGATCGCCGAGGGACCGGCCGCGCTCACGCGCATGGTCGAAGAGCTGGAGCGCTACCTGGAGGAGCAGCTCCTCGACGCAGGAAAGATCGTCGGAGAGGCGGCGGATGCCGTGCTGGGCTACGAGGAGGCCGCGATGAAGGACGCCCGATGACCGTGGGGGCCGCGATCACGCTCGAGGAGCTCGAGCGCGACCCCTACCCGCTCTACGCGCAGCTGCGCGAGGACGAGCCGGTGTCGTATGTGGAGGCGGTCGGCCTGTGGCTGGTCACCCGCTGGGACGACGTCAACACCGTCGACAAGACCCCGGACCTGTTCACCGGGGAGACCGAGCCGTCGACGCTCAACCGCACGTTCGGCAAGAACCTGCTCGGCTCCGAGGGCGCCTACCACGACCGGGTGCGCGCGGTGATCCAGCCCTGGTTCCGCACCAAGGCCATCGGCCACTTCCCGCAAGAGGTGATCGAGCCGATCGCCCGCGAGCTGCTGGCCGGTTTCAAGGACGCCGGCGAGGTGGACCTCGTCGAGAAGTTCTGCGAGCCGCTGTCGGTGCGCGTGCTGCGCCGCGCCACCGGCCTGAGCGACATCGACGACGACACGCTGCGCCGCTGGTTCCAGGGCCTGGCCGAGGGCGCGGCGAACTTCGAGGGCGACCCGGATCGGCAACGACTGGCCGACGCCACCAGCCAAGAGGTCGACGAGACCATCGAGCCGATCCTGGAGCGGCTGCAAACCGCGCCCGACGACTCGCTGCTGTCGAGCATGGTCCACAGCCAGGGCCTGACCCGGGCGGAGATGAGCTCCAACCTCAAGGTGATGATCGTCGGTGGTCTGCAGGCCGTCTCGGACGCCATCGCCACCGCGGTCTGGGCGCTGCTGCTGCATCCCGACGCGCAGCAGCGCGTCCAACACGACCCCGAGCTGATCGCCCCCGCGGTGGAGGAGGCGCTGCGCTGGCACTCGCCCGTCGGCACCTCCACCCGCCAGACCACGCGCGACACCCAGCTCGCCGGCGTCGACCTCCCGCAGGGCGCGCTGATCGCCGCCGTGCTCTCCTCGGCCAACCGCGACCCGCGCCATTGGACCGACCCGGACAGCTTCGACCTCGACGCCCACCGCCGCCCGCACCTGGCCTTCAGCGCCGGCGCGCACGTGTGCGTGGGCGCGCTGCTGGCCCGGATGGAGTGCCGCACGGCGCTGCGCCTGCTGCTCGACGAGCTGCCCGGCCTGCGCCTGGACCCCGAGCGCCCGCCGGTGTTCGAGGGCTGGGAGTTCCGCTCGCCCCACCACCTGCACCTGCTGTTCGAAGGAGCCCGATGACTGCCGCAACCGACGAGCTGACGCCCGACTACCTCGAGCGCCTGGCCCGGGTGGAGCCCAGAGACCTGCCGCCGGACCTCGACCTCTTCCACGAGCCCACGGCCACGCGCGGGATGCGGCTCAACAAGGCCGCCTACTCGCTCAAGCACGCCGACCAGCGCGAGTTGTTCGCCAGCGACGAGCAGGCCTGGATGGAGCAGTTCGGGCTCACCGAGCAGGAGCAGGACCTGATGCGCCGGCGCGACTGGATCGGGCTGTGGCGCGCCGGGATGTCGATCTACGTGATGGTCAAGCTCTCGGGCGTGACGGGCACGCCGCTGCCCGAGATCGGCCGGCAGATGAGGGAGGCGGGCTGATGGCGCGCATCGTGGGTGGCATCGGGGCGTCGCACGCGCCGTCGATGGAGCACGTCTACGACGCCGGCGAGGACACGCGGCGCAACCAGGAGTGGGAGCCGCTGTTCGGCCCGTTCGCCGAGGTGTCGCAGTGGCTGGCCGAGCTCAAGCCCGACCGGCTGGTCGTCATCTACAACGACCACATGGACGAGTTCTTCCTGAACGCGTACCCGACGTTCGCGCTCGGGGTGGCGGACTCCTACCCGGTGGCCGACGAGGGCTTCGGCGCGCGCCCGTTCCCGCCGCTGCCGGGCGACGGCAAGCTCGGCTGGCACCTCGCCCGCTCGCTGGTGGCCGACGAGTTCGACCCGACGATCTGCCAGGAGCTCGAGGTCGACCACGGCGTCATCTCGCCGCTGCCGATGGTCGACTTCGCCGATGGCGAGGGGTGGCGGATCCCGATCGTCCCGCTCGCGGTCAACGTGATCCTGCACCCGCTGCCCACGCCGCGGCGCTGCTACAAGCTCGGCCAGGCGATCCGGCGGGCGATCCTCTCCTACCCCGAGGACCTGAGCGTCGTCGTGGTCGGCACCGGCGGGCTCTCGCACCAGCTGACCGGTCCGCGCTTCGGCGCGGTCACGCCCGATTGGGACAAGGAGTTCATGCGCATCCTGGCCGAGGACCCGGAGTCGCTGTGCGAGCTCACCCACGAGGACCTGATCAAGCGCGGCGGGACCGAGTCGGTCGAGGTCGTCAACTGGCTGGCCATGCGGGCCGCGCTGGGCGGCGACGCACAGCCGGTGGTGACGGCCTACTACCCGCACAAGATCATGGGCTACGGCCTCCAGTCCTACGCGGTGGCGTCATGAGCTCCGACCGCGTGGCCGACCTGCTGGAGGGCGCCGTCGACCTGCACGTGCACCCGGCGCCGTCGCCCATGCCCCGGCGCATGGACGGCGCGGAGGCCGCCCGCCTGGCCGGCGAGGCGGGCTTCGACTCGATCGTGGTCAAGTCCCACCACCACTCGACCGTGATGGAGATCCTCGCGCTCGAGCAGGCCGGGGTCGACCACGGCGACGCGCGGCTGTTCGGCGGCATCGCGCTCAACGGCTCGGTGGGCGGGATCAACCCGCACGCGGTCGACCTGGCGCTGAAGATGGGCGGCCGGATCGTCTGGTTCCCGACGATCGCCTCGGCGAACCACATCCGCCACCACGCAGCGCACCCGAACCTGAAGTTCCCGAAGCTGTCGATCCACCTCCAGCCCGAGGAGCCGATCGAGGTGATCGGCGAGGACGGCAAGCCGTTGCCCGAGGTCTACGCCGTGCTGGAGTCGATCAAGGAGCACGACGCGATCCTGGCCAGCGGCCACATGGCGCCGCACCAGATCACCGCGGTGTTCGAGGCGGCGCGCGAGATCGGCATCCGGCGCATGCTGGTCAACCACCCGAACTTCGTCATCGAGGCCACCTACGAGCAGGCGCGCCACTGGGCGCAGCTCGGCGCCTACATCGAGCACTCGCTGTGCATGTACGACGAGGAGTCCTCGTTCCACAACTGGGACCTGGACACGCTCACCGCCTGGATCGAGGCGGTCGGCCCGGAGCGCTCGACGCTCGCCTCCGACCTCGGGCAGATGAACAACCCGCTGCCCACCGACTCGTTCCGCAAGATCGTCGGCCGGCTGGTGGAGCGCGGGATGCCCGACGACACGATCCGGACGATGGTGACCCGCAACCCGGCGGAGCTGCTCGGCGTGTGAGCGATCTCGAGCGGGCGGCCGAGGCCTGGATCGCCGGCTACTTCAACGAGCGCCACCTGCTGCGCACGCGCGACTGGCTCGTGCGGCTGGACCCGGGGGCGAGCGAGGCGGCCAGGATCGCCGCGCTCACCCACGACATCGAGCGCCGCGTGCCGGGCGGACCGCGGCTGAACCCGCGCGAGCAGGCCTGGGACGACGCGACGTATCTGCGCGAGCACTCGCAGCGCAGCGCGCGGCTGGTGGGGGAGTGGCTGGGCGACTCGCCGCTGCGCCCCGAGGTCGAGCGGCTGATCGCGCACCACGAGACCGGCGGCGAGGGCGCCGAGATGCTCCAGGCCGCCGACTCGCTCTCGTTCCTGGAGGTCAACGCCGGCCGGGCGCGCGCGTGGGTCGAAGAGGGCCGCTGCGACGTCGCGCAGGCGCAGGCCAAGCTCGACTGGATGCGCGACCGCATCCGAGATATTCCGATCGCGCGGAACGAGGCCCGCCGGCTGCACAGGCACGCGACCGCGAAGCTGGCTCAGCGCAGCGAGTCGATGTAGGCCACGAGCTTGTGGGCGTCGGCGGCCGCGATGCTGCCCTTGGGGATCGAGCTGGTCATGACGCCCGGCTGGTAGCCGGCCACGATCTGCTTGTCGGGATCCTCGATCGAGTCGAGCAGGTAGGTGTCGTCCGCCTTGGCGGTCTTGCCGCCGGTCAGCTTGACCGTCGAGCCGGCCAGGCCCTTCCACGTCGGCCCCGTCCGCTTGGAGCCGTCGATCGAGTGACAGGCCTGGCAGCCCTTGGACGCGTAGAGCGCCTTGCCCTGCGCCGCGGCGCCGCCCGCGGCGGCGGCGGTCTTCGTGGCCGCCGGCGTCTTGGCCGGCGTGGGCGTGCTCGAGCTCGACCCGCCGCCTCCGCACCCGGCGGCGCAGGTCGCAAGCACAACCGTGAGCAAGAGGCTCCTCACGGTCCCGAGTCTTGCGCGCGCGTGTGGGCGCGCGATGAGGCGTAGGGTGCGCGGCATGGAGCACAAGATCTTCGCGCTGGGCGACTTCGCGCTGCAGAAGGGCGGCGCGGTCATCCCAGACGCCAAGCTCGGATACGTCACGCTCGGCGAGCTCAACGCCGCCAGGGACAACGTGGTCGTCTGCCCGACGTGGTTCACGGCCACGCCGTCGGACACCGCGTTCTGGCTGACCGGGCCCGAGCGCGCGCTGAACCCGGAGCGCTGGTTCATCGTGATCCCCAACCACTTCGCCGCCGGCGTGTCGTCGTCGCCTTCCAACACCCCGTCACCGTTCGACCGCGGGCGGTTCCCGCGCGTGACGACCTACGACAACGTCGTCGCCCAGCACCGCCTGCTGACCGAGGAGCTCGGCGTCGAGCGCATCCGGCTGGTCTCGAGCTGGTCGATGGGTGCCTGCCAGAGCTACGCCTGGGCGGCGCTGCACCCCGAGATGGTCGACGCGATCGCGCCGATCTCCGGCTCGGCGCGCACCGCGAACTTCAACAAGGTCTTCCTCACCGGCAACATCCGGGCGATCACCGGCGACGCGAACTGGCAGGGCGGCTTCTACACCGCCGACGCGCCGCCGGTCAACGGCGTGCGCGCGATGGCGGCGCTCTACGCCGGCTGGGGCTTCTCCGAGCCGTTCTACCGCCAGGAGCTCTTCCGCGCGTTCGGCGCGGCCGACACGGACGAGTTCATCGAGCTCTTCTGGGACCAGTTCTTCCAGAAGTGCGACGCCAACGACCTGCTCGCGCAGATGTGGACGTGGAAGCACAACGACCTCGGCGACCACCCGGAGTTCGCCGGCGACTTCGACGCCGCGCTGCGGGCGATCCGCGCGCGGACGATCGTCATCCAGGGCGAGACCGACAGCTACTTCCCGCCGGTCGACAGCGAGTACGAGGTCCAGACGATCCCGAACGCGGAGCTGCGGGTGATCCCCACGGTGTGGGGCCACCTCGCACCGTTCAACCCGGAGGACCAGTCGTTCATCGACGGGGCGATCGCGGAGCTATTGGCCGGCTGAGTCAGGCGTGGACCGCCTGGGCGGGCGGCTCGCCGGCCGCCTCAGCGTCGGCCACCCGGGTCCGCGTGGCCAGCCGCACGACCACGCCGAGCGCGATCCAGGCCAGCATGAAGTACGGCGCGTACTTGAACGGCGCCGGCTGGTCGACGAACTCCGACCACTCGGCCAGCGCGACCACCACGAACGCCACGACCGGGGCGATGAACATCTCGATGACGCCGCCGCCATGGCGGCGCGAGTGCAGCGCGCCGCCCAGCGCGACCATCGCGTAGACCGGCAGGATGCCCGTCGCGCCGGCCTGCAGCAGCCAGGAGAAGTAGGTCAGGCCGCCCTCGAGGCTCGAGCCCTGCCAGATCAGGCCGGCGAGGAACATCGCCGCGGTGAACGCGGCCAGCGCGCCGATCGCCACGTGCGGGCTCTTGTAGCGCGGCTGCACCGAGCCGAACGCCCGCGGCAGGTAGCCGTCGTGGCCCCAGGAGAACGCCACGCGGGTGGTGAAGTTCGCCGTCCCGAGCGCCGAGGCGACAGAGGAGATGGCCAGCAGCAGCAGCAGGATCTTGCCGAAGGTCAGCGAGATGTACTGCGCCGAGAGCGCGACCACCGCGCCGCCGGAGTCGGTCGGCCAGGCCTTGGCCACCTTGTCCAGGCCGTAGCCCGAGACGATCGCGAACGTCACGAAGACGAAGAAGCAGATCGCCAGGATCACCGCGCCGACGACCGCCTTGGGGACCTCGCGCCGCGGCGTGTGGGCCTCCTCGGCCAGGAACACCGCGGTCTCGAAGCCGGAGAAGCCGGTCATGGCGATGCCTACGGCCAGCGCGATGTCGTGGAACGAGTTGCCCTTGGGGCCCAGAGACGACCACGCGAGCCCGTTCGCGCCGCCCTTGGCCAGGATCAGGATCCCGAAGATCGTCAGCATCGTCACGCCGATCGCGGTCAGCGTGAGCAGCACGCGCGCGGACACCTGGACGCCGAAGTACGAGCAGCCGAGGATGAACACCGCGCCCAGCAGCGACCAGAAGATCCAGTTGGAGTGCAGGAACGTGGCGTGCGGCGTCACCAGCCCGAAGAAGTTCTGCAGCAGGAAGCCGGCGGCGATCAGCAGCGCCGGGACGAAGACGACGCCCACGGCGAGCACGACCCAGCCGGCCATGAAGCCGGCGTCGCGGCCCAGGCCGGCGCGGACGATGGCGTACGTGCCGCCGGCGTTGGGGACGTAGCGCGCGAAGCGGCCGTAGATCAGCGCCAGGCCCAGCGCGCCGATGCCGGCGACGATGAACGCGAACGGCGTCGCGCCCGCGACCTTGGCGGCCACCACGGACGCGATGACGACGGCCGAGATCTCCGGCGCGGTCACGCCGAGCGACTGCGCGACCAGGCCTCCCAGGCCGACGGCGCCGCGGCGCAGGC
This sequence comes from Solirubrobacteraceae bacterium, assembly GCA_025935735.1. The sequence goes on from JAICUS010000036.1 coordinate 8,264, forward strand.
CGCGGTCAGGGACTTCAGCCGTGTTCTCCATGTGCTCCTCCCGGGTCCACGTCCTGGGACCTCGACTCGTATCGTGAGATACCGTCTCACGTGCCGGAAGGGCTGTCAAGCCGGTTCGGCGCGGCGCAGGGCATGGGGCCCCGCGCCGCGCCGCGCGGTCAGGCGACGACCTTGAAGCGGCGCACGAGGGCGTCCAGCTCCTCGGCGGTGCCGGCGAGCGACTGGGCGGAGGCGGCGATCTCCTGCGCGGAGGCGCTCGTCTGCTCGGTGGAGGCGGAGACCTCCTCGGCCGAAGCGGAGGACTGCTCGGCGACGGCGGCGACCTCGGTGATGTCGCCCTGCGCGCGCTGGGCCTCGGCGGCGATCTGCTCGACCCCGGTCACGATCTCGGCCACGCGCTCGGACACCTGGTCGACCACGGCGCCGATGTGCTCGAACGCCTCGCGGGTCTGCTCGACGGTGGCCACGCCGTCCTCGGTGCGCCGGGCGCCCTCGGCCACGACGCCCACGACCTGCTGGGTCTGGCTCTGCATCTCGGCGATCAGCCCGGAGATCTGGCCCGCGGCGTCCTGCGACTCCTCGGCCAGCTTGCGGACCTCCTCGGCGACGACGGCGAAGCCGCGGCCCTGCTCGCCGGCCCGGGCCGCCTCGATCGCCGCGTTGAGCGCCAGCAGGTTCGTCTGCTCGGCGATCCCGGTGATCGTCGTCACGATGCCGCCGATGCGCTCCGAGCGCTCGGACAGGTCGCGGATCGCCGCGTCGACCTGGGCGGACGACGCCGCCAGCTCGCGGATCGCGTTGGTCGCGCTGACCGCCGCGTCGACGCCGTTGCGCGCCGCGTCGCGGGCCTCGGCGGCCGCCGAGGCGGTGGAGCGGGCGCTCTCGGCGCTCGCCCCGGCCGCCCGGGCGGCCTCCAGCACGGCCTCGCGCGTGGACTCCACCATTCGCACCTGGCGCTCGGCGCCGTGGGCGACGTCGGTGACCGCGTGGGCGATCTCGCCGACGGCGCGGCCGGCCTCGTCGGAGGTCGAGGCCATCTGCTGGGACGCGGAGGAGACGGTGCCGGCGCCGGACGCCACCTGGGCCATGACGACGCTCAGCTCGGCGCGCATGGCGTTGTAGCTCTCCAGGCCCGTGTGGACCTTCTCCAGCATCGCGTCGAAGGTGGCCGAGAGCTCGCCGATCTCGTCGGAGCCGTAGCGGCCGATCGGCTCGGTGACGGGCTCGACGGCGAAGGTCAGGTCGCCCCGGGCGACCGTGCCCAGGCCGCTGCTGAGCGCGCTGAGGTCCTGCTCGTCGAGGCTGCGGAAGCGCGACAGCAGCCGCGCCACGCCGGTCTTGATGCCGCGGGCGACGAGGAAGGCGATCCCGGCGCCGACGAGCAGCGCGAGGACGAGCGCGGCCAGGGTCAGGTTGCGGCTCGAGTGGTACTGGCTCGTGATGTGGCCGCCCAGCTGCCGGGCCTCGTGCTGGTTGACGTGCGCCAGCCCGGCGAGGTCGCCGTCCACCGCGCCGTACAGCGGGGCGGCCTTGGCGAAGTAGAGGTCGGTGCTGGACGTAGCTGTCGATGTCACCCAGCTGCGAGCGCGCCTCGCCGATCTGGACCAGCGGTAGGACGCGGTCGCCGTACATCGAGCCACCGAGGCGGTCGACGCTCGCCAGCCCTGAGATGGCCAGCACCCCGACGAGCACGAGGAACGCGAGCAGCGCTCCCGCCAGTCCATACAGCTTGCCCTGCACCTTGAGTTTCATCGAGCCCGGGACTCCGTCGGTGGCGTAGGTGAACGAGGGCAGCCGGCCCACCGTTCGCCGGCGCTGACCGGGGCTGTCGGCTGGTGCGGACTGTCACTTGAGCCGGACGTCAGGGTCCGTTCAGGTGCGGCGCCAGGCGGCGCCGGCCAGCGCGGCGGCGAAGTGGTCGGAGGGCATAGCCGCCCACGGGTTGGCGCCGGCGTTGTCGTCCTGATCGAGCGGCTCGCCGCGCAGGTCGCGGATCACCCGCGGCGGCACCCGCTGCACGCGGCCGTCCATGCGGCCCTCCTTCGGCGAGCACCGGCCCGCGGGTGCGGCTCGGCGGCGCGGCGCGGCGCGGATGGCGGGCGGCGAGGCTCACGGCTCGCCCAGCCGGGCGACCAGCGCGCGGGTGAGCGCGACCGCACCGGCCACCGAGCCGCACTCCAGGGCGTCCAGCCGGTCCGTCGGCCAGTGGTGGTGCGACGGCGCCTTCAGGCGCGGGTCGATCGAGGTCAGCACAGCGGTCGGGTACCCGCTGCGGGCGGGATCTGCCCGTCCGTGGCCAGCCGGTAGCGAAACGGACCGACCCCGCCCCGGGCGGCTGTCAGCCGGCCGCGGTGTCGCGCGCTCAGCGCAGGGTCAGCGCGGACAGGCCGGCGAGTACGACGGCGCCCGCCGCGGTCCAGGCGACGTAGTCGCCGGCGTGGCCGCTGTGCAGCGCCCGCAGGCCGTTGATCGGCCGCATCGCCAGGTCCGGCAGCGAGCGGCCGGCCGCGCCCAGCCCGGCGAGGACCAGCGCGGACACGAGGGTGGCCGCCGCGTACAGGTAGGCCGTCGCGCCGGGATGGTGGACCTCCGGCACCTCGGGCGCCGGCGCGTGGCCGCCGAGCACGGCCGCGGCGTAGCCGGCGGCGTCGGTGAACCGGGCCGCGGCGGCGGTCACCGCATGGTCGAGGCCGGGCCAGACACCCCAGACGAGCGCCGCCACCAGCAGCGCGCCCGCCAGCAGTCCGGGGCCGAGCGCCGCGCCGCGCTCCTCCTCGTCGCTCTCCGCCTGACCGTCGTCGTCCGTGAAGTGCGAGTCCTGGGGAGCGGGCACGCCGACGCCGGCGAAGACGCGCAGTCCGACCCGCAACAGGGCTGCGCCGGCCAGTGCGGAGATCACCGCCATCGCGGCCGGCAGCCAGCGCCAGCCCGGCTCCTTGAGCGCCGCGTCCTCGATCAGCGCCTTGCCGGTGAACGAGCCGAACGGCGGCAGGTCCGCGACGGTCAGCGCGGCCAGGCCGTACACCACGCCGAGCGGCCACAGCGCGCGCGCCGCGCCGTGCAGACCGCGCTCCCAGATCCGGTCGTAGCGGTGCTGCACGATGCCGACGGCGACGAACAGCGCCGCCTTCGCGAGGCCGTCCCCGACCACGAAGATCGCCGCGCCGGCCAGCCCATCCGCGCTGAGCAGGCCGATGCCCACCAGGAACAGACCGATCTGCGACACCACCACGAACGCGAGCATCCGCTTGAGGTGATGCTGGACGAGCGCCATCCCGGCGCCCAGCAGGCCGGTCAGCACCCCGAGGCACACGAAGATGGCGCGCACGCCCGCGTGATGGCCGGCGAACACGGGGTCGAACACGGTCCAGTACACGCGCGCCAGCCCGTAGAGCCCGAGCTCGGAGAACACGCCGCCGAGCAGGATCAGCACCGGCGTCGGCGCCACCGCGTAGGCATCGGCCGTCCAGAAGTGGAACGGCACGGCCGCGGCCTTGACGAGCAGCCCGGTGGCGATCAGCGCGAAGGCGACGTAGACGCTGCCGTCCGGCCCCGCCGCCTCGAGCGCCCGGCCGATCTGCGCGAGGTTCAGCGTGCCGGTCCTCCCGTAGAGCAGGCCGATCCCGAACAGCATCAGGATCGAGCCCACCGTGTTGGTCACCGCGAACGTCAGCGCGCCCTCCAGCGGCGCGCGGTGGCGGACCTCGTAGCCGACCAAGACGTAGGCGGCCACGCTCATCAGCTCGAAGAAGATGAACAGGTTGAACAGGTCGCCCGTCAGGCAGAAGCCCACCATGGCGGCCACGAACACCAGGCAGATCGCGAAGAACAGCTGGGCGCTCGCGCGGATCGAGTAGCCGGCCAGCGCCAGCGCGGGCAGCGCCAGCGCGGCCACGAAGACCGCCAGCCCGGCGCCGAGCCCGTCGATGGCGAAGTCGATGCCGACGACGCGCCCGTGAGGAGCCCATCCGCCCCACCACAGCACCGCTCGGCCGCCGCCCGCGCGGGCGAGCACGATCGCGAGCAGCACGAGCGCGCCGGCGGTCGTGGCGAGCGCGGCGACGGCGGCCACCCGGCGGTGCTCGGCCGGCGCGGTCAGCGCGAGCAGCCCGCCGCCGAGCATCGGGACGAGCACGGCGAGCGGGGCCAGCGTGCTCATCCGCGCAGCGCGCCGAGCTCGTCGGGGTCCGCGGTGCCGAAGCGCTTGTGGGCCTGGACGGTGAGCGCCAGCAGCACGGCCACGACGGTGGCCTCGACGACCACGTCGGTCAGCGTGAGCGCCTGCACGATCGGGTCGACGAACTGCGAGCTCGGCGGGACGGTGGTGCTGACGATCGGCGCCTTTCCGCCCGTCCGGAAGCCCACGGCGAGCAGCAGCACGTAGGTCGAGGCCTGCACGACCGTCAGGCACAGCACCATGTGGACGAGGTGGCGGCTGGTGATCACGCCCCACAGGCCCACGACCAGCAGCCAGACCGCCACGAGGTAGGGGAAGACGCTCACTCGCCCCGCCCCAGCAGCGTCTGGTCGAGGAACTCGGTGAGGATCAACGCCACCGCGCCGGTGACCTCGAGGCCGACGCCCACGCTCAGGACGACGATGGTCCCCGAGGACAGCAGCTGGCCGCTCGTCCCGAACGGCAGGAAGTTCTCCAGCGCGGCGCCGGCGAACACGAGCCCGCCGACGGCCACGAGCGCGTAGGCCATCGCCCCCGTCGCCTCGGCGACCTCGACCAGCGCGGTCGGCTCGACGCGCTCGAGCGCCACCACCTGGCCGGCGGCGTAGGCCAGCAGCAGGCCGGAGGCGAGGATGACGCCGCCCTGGAAGCCGCCGCCCGGGCCGAGGTGGCCGGTGACGACGACGTAGACCCCGAGGACGATCAGCGGGCAGACGAGCACCGCGCCCGCCACGCGCAGCGCGTCGGCGATCGGCGGGCCGGCGGCGCGCCCCTCCTCCTCGACGTCCTCGCGGCGGTGACGCAGCAGCACCGCGCTGCCGAGCGCCGCGACGAACAGGATGAGCTCCTCGCCGAGCGTGTCCACCCCGCGCAGGTCGTAGGTGACGCCGTTGACCGTGTTCGCCACCTGGCGCTGGTGCACGAGCGTCCTGACCACCCCGTTCGCGGGGCCCGACGGCGTCCCGAACGGCTCCAGGCCGCCCACCGCCCAGACTGCGAGCGCAGCGAGCCCCGCCAGTGCGACCGCCGCCAGCGCGGTGCGCGCCCGCCGGCTCACTCCGGCCGGTCCTCGTCACGCGCGAGCTTGGCCAGCGCGAGCAGCACCATCAGCGGCACGGCAACCGTGGCCACGACGATCTGCGAGAGCGCGACGTCGGGCGCCTCGAAGACGAAGAACAGGATCGCGAGCTGCAGCCCGAACCCGCCGCTGACGACCGCTTGGCGCACCGGGTCGCGCACCAGCACCGTGGCCGTCCCGCCGGCGGCCACGCCGGCCAGCACGACGATCTGCAGGACCGTCACTTCGCCCTCCGGCGCGCGAGCACGACCGCCCGGGCGGTGACGTGGGCGAGGATCGGGCCGGTGAACAGCAGGAACCCCGTGAGCAGGAGCGCGTAGATGCCGATCTGCGAGAACGACTCGCGGACGACGATCCCCGCGGCGATCAGCGCGGCGGCGAGGCTCATGGGCGACAGGTAGTGCAGGCGGTCGAGCGTGTCCGGCAGCAGCACGACGCCGGCCACCGCGAGCAGCTGCAAGCCGCCGCCCGCCGCCAGCAGCACCCAGGCGATCGCGTCCCTCACGCGCCGTCCTCCTCGACGGTGCGCAGCTGCGCCAGGAAGCGGATGAAGCCGATCGACCCGACGAACGACGTCACGGCGAGGATGAGCGCGAGCGTGGCGAACGACTGGCTCTGGGTCCCCTCGGCGAGCAGCAGCAGCACGAGCGCCGTGTCGACCCCCGCCGCCTCGAGCGCGACGAGCCCGCGCAGCGGCGGGCTGAGCGCGGCGACCGCGACCAGTGGCACCAGCGCTGCCGCCAGGATCGTCGCCGCCCACAGCCAGCCGTTCACGCGCCTCCGAGCGGCATCGCGGAGCCGGCCGGGTCCCGGGTGACGAGCTGGTGCGCGTACAGCGTCCCTGAATCTGTGTCGATGCCGACCACGACGGTGTTCGGGCCGAGCGAGCCGAGCGCGGCGGTGAGCACCCGCAGCGCCGCCTGCTCGGGGTCGTCGCCGGTGGCGGCGAACGGCAGCACGTGCAGGGTGCCGGTGACCGGCCGCCGTCGCACGCCCCGGCTCACGAGCGCTTGGCCCGCCGGCGCCAGGTCGGTGACCAGCGCGGCGGCCGCCCGCAGTCCCGGACCGATCCAGCGGGCACGCGGCCGCGTCACGATCCGGCGCTGCTGGCGCACCAGCACGGCGGCGGTCGCGCCGAGCGCCGCCGCCACCGCGCCCGTCACCAGCTCGGGCAGCGGCACGTTGTCGAACAGGGCGATCGACAGCGCCGCGCCGAGGACCCACCAGATCAGCCACGCGCGGACCGCGCCGGCTCGCCCGCCACCGCCGCGGGGGCCGTGCTGGTGTCCGTCGCCGTCGGCCATGGTGCGCGGGGCGAACGCTACGGCCGCGACCGGACGACCACTTGCCCCGACGGGCGGGTCGGCGTAGGTTCGCTCCGATGGTCCTCAGCCGGGCCTCAGAGTTGCGCCGCCTCGACGAGCTGGTGTCCGGCCTGCGCGCCGGCGGCGGCGGGGCGCTGGTCGTTCGCGGCGACCCGGGGATCGGCAAGACGACGCTGCTGGACGCGCTGGCCGAGCGGGCGGGCGACGGCGTCACGGTCCTGCGGGCGCGCGGGGTGGAGACCGAGGCCGAGCTCGCGTTCGCGGCGCTGTCGGACCTGCTCGGCCCCTTGGCGGACCGGCTGGACGCGCTGCCGGCGGCGCAGGCGGCCGCGCTCGCCGCCGCGCTGGCGCTCGGCCCGCCCGCGCCGGGCGACCGGCTCGCCGTCTGCGTGGCCACGCTCGGGCTGCTGCGCGCGGCGGGAGGGCCGGTGCTGCTCGTCGTCGACGACCTCCAGTGGCTCGACGCCGCCTCCCGCGAGTGCGTGCTCTACGCCGCCCGCCGCGCCGGCGACGGCCTGGCGGCGGCGCTGGCCACGCGCGAGGACGCGGCGGGGCTGCCGGAGCTGCGGCTCGGGCCGCTCGACGCGGAGGCGTCGCGGGAGCTGCTGCGGCGCAGCGCGCCCGGCCTGTCCGGGCCGGCGGTCGCGGCCGTGATGGCGGCGGCCGCCGGGAACCCGCTGGCGCTGCGGGAGCTGCCGGCGGCGCTGTCGGCCGAGCAGCGGGCGGGGGTCGCCGAGCTGGACGCGCCGCTGCCGCTGGGCGGCCGGCTGCACGCCGCGTTCGCCGAGCGCATCGACGAGCTGGACGCGCCGGCGCGGCGGGCGCTGACCGTCGCCGCCGCGTACGCCGGCCACGACCTGGCCACGCTGTCGCGCGCCTGCGACGTGGGGCGCCTCGTCGCGGCCGAGGAGCGCGGCCTCGTGCGGCTCGGCGCCGCCGAGGTCCACTTCGCCCACCCGCTGATCCGCGCCGCGGCCTACCACGGCGCCGGCCCGGCCGAGCGCCGCGCCGCGCACGCCGCGCTCGCCGCCGCGCTGGCCGGCGAGCGCCGCGCCTGGCACCTGGCCGCCGCGACCGTCGGCGCCGACGAGGCCGTGGCCGCCGAGCTCCAGCAGGCCGGCGAGGCGGCCGGCGCCCGGCGCGGGTTCGCCGCGGCCGCTGCCGCGTTCGAGCGCGCCGCCCGCCTCTCGCCCGCGCAGGACGACGCGGTCCGCCGGCTGCTCGCCGCCGGGGAGGCCGCCGGCGCCGCCGGCCTCGCGGAGCGCGCGGTCGCGCTGCTCGAGGAGGCCGCCGCGCGCGCCGGAGAGCCCGGCCCGTCGCCGGACCTCGGCGCGCCGGCGCCCGGCGGGGCCGGCCCTCAGCCCGCCCTCGGGCCGCACGTCCACCGGGAGGGCGCTCCCGGGTGGCGGCCCGACCGCGGCTGGGGCGCGCGGCTCGTGGCAGCGCCCCCGCAGACCGCCGCCGCGCGCGGCCCCGTCGCGCCCGCGGTCCGCGCCCGGGCGCAGCACCTGCGCGGCCGGCTGATGGTGTGGTGCGGCGCGCCCGGGCAGGCGACGACGCTGCTCGTCGCCGAGGCCGAGGCGGCCGCGGAACGCGATCCCGTGCTCGCCGCCAGCATGCTCGCCGACGCGGCGAACGGCTGCACGGCGACCAACGACTACCACCGCGCGGAGGCGCTGGCCGAGCGCGCGGTGGCGCTGCTCGGCGACCGCGGCGTCTCCTCCGACCGGGCCGCGGTGCTGGCCATGCTCGGCTGGGCGCTCATCCTGCGCGGCCGCACCGCGCGCGGGCGGGCGGCGATGCGGGAGGCGGAGCAGCTCGCGGCGGGGCTCGACCCGCTCGGCCCGCACTGGCCGTGGCTGCACCTGTTCCTGCGCACGCGCATCCCGCTGGGCGAGCTCGAGCGCGCCCGGGCGGACGGGCTCGCGCTGGCCGAGCGCGCCCGCGACGCCGGCGCGCTGGCCACGCTGGGCAGCGGGCTGATCGTGGCCGCCGACGCGGCGCTGCGGCTGGGCGACTGGGACACCGCCGACGCGGCCACGGCAGAGGCGATGCGGGTGGCCGGCGGGACGGGGCAGCGCAGCTGGTACGGCTACGCGCTCACCACCCGCGCGCGGCTCGCCGGCGCGCGAGGCGACGAGCCGGAGGCCCGCGAGGCGGCGATGACCGCGCTGCACGTCGCACACGACGGCGGCATCACCACCGGCCTGCGGTTCGCCTACGGCGCGCTCGGCTTCCTCGAGCTGAGCCTGGAGCGCGTGCCGGAGGCGATCGAGCGGCTGCGGGCCGCCGAGCGCCAAGCCGCCGGCTCCGGCCACGAGGAGCCGGTGCTCGTCCCCTGGGCGCCCGACCTCGTCGAGGCCTACGTGCGCGGAGGGTGCCCGGACGACGCCCGCCGCGTGCTGGAGACGGTCGAGCGCCACGCGTCGCTGACCGGGCTGCCGTTCGCCGCCGCCGTTGCCGCGCGCTGCCGCGGCCTGCTGGAGGACGATTTCGACGCGCCGTTCGCCCGCGCGCTGACCGTGCACGAGCACACGACGATGCCATTCGAGCACGCCCGCACGCGGCTCGCCTACGGCCGCCGGCTGCACCGCGCCCGCCGCCGCGCGGAGGCGCGCGAGGTCCTGCGCGAGGCGCTCGCGGGCTTCGAGAGCCTCGGCGCGGCCGCCTGGGCGGCCCAGGCCCAGAACGAGCTGCGCGCGGCCGGCGCCCGCCGCCGCACGACGGCCTCCGGCGGCGAGCTCACGGCCCAGGAACAGCGCGTGGTGGCCGCCGTCCGGCGCGGCGCGTCGAACCGCGAGATCGCCACCGAGCTCTTCCTCGCCCCCAAGACGGTGGAGTTCCACCTGCGCCAGATCTACCGCAAGGTCGGCGTGCGCTCGCGCACGCAGCTCGTCGCCGCGCTGCCTGACGAGCCGGCGCACGGCTGAGCGATGTTCTGGGTAGTGCCGGGCGCATGTCCGGCCTGCCGATCCTCGTCCTCGTGCTCATCTTCGCCGCCGCCGCGGCGGCGATCTGGGTGGCCGGCATCCAGCTCTCCGACCAGACCGACGTGCTCTCGACGCGGCTGCACCTGGGCTCCGCGCTGGGCGGGCTGATCCTGCTCGCGTTGGCCACGAACCTGCCGGAGATCGCGATCGTGGCCAGCGCCTCGCTCGGCGGCCAGGTCGAGGTGGCCGTGGGCAACATCCTCGGCGGGATCGCCATCCAGACCGTGGTCCTGGTGGCCCTCGACGCGTTCGGCGTGGGACCCGGGAAGCCGCTGACCTACCGGGCGGCGTCGCTCGTGCTGGTGCTCGAGGGGCTCGCGGTCGTCGCCGTGCTGGCCGTGGTGATCGCCGGGACGCAGCTGCCGGCCGACCTGATCGCCTGGCGCGTGACGCCCGAGGCCGTGGTGATCGCGCTCGTCTGGGTGGTGAGCCTGCTGCTCATCCAGCGGGCGGGGCGCTCGCTGCCGTGGCACGAGTCGGGCGAGGCGCCGGACAATCAGCAGCCAAGACGCGGGCACAGCCAGAAGCGGGTCGAGCAGGCGGCGACGGGGCGCGGCGTGAGCACGGCGCGGGCCGCGACGATCTTCGGCGCCGCCGCGCTGGTCACGCTCGTCGCCGGGGTGATCCTCGAGCGCAGCGGCGACGCCATCGCCGAGCACATCGGGCTGTCCGGCGTCCTGTTCGGCGCGACCATCCTCGCCGCGGCCACCTCGCTGCCCGAGCTGTCCACCGGGCTGACGTCGGTCCGCCAGGGCGACTATCAGCTCGCGATGAGCGACATCTTCGGCGGCAACGCGTTCCTGCCGGCGCTGTTCCTGCTCGCCGTGCTGCTCTCCGGCGAGTCCGTGCTGCCGCAGGCCCGGGACACCGACATCTACCTCACCGCGGTGGGGATCGTGCTCACCGCGGTCTACGTCGTCGGGCTGCTGTTCCGGCCGGCGCGCCGGATCGCCCGCATGGGTCCGGACTCGCTGGTCGTGCTGGCGCTCTACGCGCTCGCCGTCGCCGGGCTGACCCGACACGCGCTCGGATCGGATGGTCGATCACGGGCGGCGATGAGCGAACCGGCGGACGAGGAGCGCGAGTCGACCGCACCCGCGCGTGGGTCGCCCCGCCTCCTACCCAGCCGGCCGTTCGCCGGCCCCGGCGCGCCGCCGGGCGAGCCAGACGATCAGCGGCGTCCCCAGGGTCATCCCGACGAGCAGCCCGATGCCGGTCAGCGCCGCCGGGGAGGTCGGGTGCAGCAGCGAGCCGCCGAGCAGCGCGTAGGCGACCACCCGGGGGGAGCCGCCGAGCGCGATGCCGGCCGCGAAGTCGCGCAGGCGGATGCGCGAGAGGCCGGCGGCGTAGTTGAGCGCGGTGGCGGGCACTCCGGGCGCCGCGCGCAGCAGCAGCACGGCGAGGAAGCCACGGCGCTCCAGGCGCTCGCGCAGCCGCACCACGCGCGGGCCGCCGAGCCGCGTGGCCGCGCCGCCGCCGCCCAGCCGGGCGACGAGGAACGCCGCCACGGCGCCGAGCAGCGCGCCGGCCAGCGACACCGCGGTGCCCAGCTCGGAGCCGAGCGCGAGCCCGGCCGCGCCGGCCAGCACGGTGCCGGGGAACAGCGCCGGGGTCAGCAGCGTCCAGGCGGCGAGCACCAGCAGCGGGGCCAGCAGGCCGAGCCCGTCGGCGGCGTGCGAGAGCGCGGACGGCGAGTGCGGGGCCAGCGCGGCGATGGCGACCGCGCACATCGCGACGCCGGCCCCGAGCGCCAGCAGGCGGAGGCGCGGTGCCATCCGGGCAAGCTAGCGTCCGCGCGATCAACC
>JAICUS010000567.1 GCA_025935735.1 Solirubrobacteraceae bacterium
CGTGCCGGTCGATCGCCACCTCGGTGGCCGAGGGCGCGGGCAGCGGCGCGCAGTGCGCCGGCGTCGCGAGCACGGCTACTGGGCGCGGATGCGGCGGAACTCTTGCCGGACCGACTCGGGCCGGCCCCACATCTGGACCGTCTCGACGCGGCCGATGCGCCACTCGCGCAGCGCGAGCTCGCCGGCGATGCCGGCGTCGTCGAGCAGCTTCAGCGTCCCGTGCACGACCTCGGGCGCGATCGCGTGACCGAAGTGGTGGGCGATGACGATGCGGAAGTGCCAGTCGTGGTGCGAGTACGGCTGGACGTTGGCCTGCGTCAGCAGCGCCGCCGCGTCGACGTAGCGGTCCTCCTCGACGCGCAGGTCGAGCTCGAGGTCCGACCAGTCGGACGGCAGCGAGTCGACGATCTCCTGGAAGTTCTCCGCAAGCGCCATGATCTCGACCTGGAGCGTACGACATTGGCCGCGGACGACCTCCCCCTCGACCTGGACGGGCTGCTGGCGCTGCTCGAGCGCCTCGACGGCGCCGAGGAGGCGGCGGTCGTGCGCTCGGCGCTGGAGGCGGGCGTCCCCCGCGAGCGGGTGCTGGACGAGCTGCAGGCCGAGGTCCTGCGCCGGGTGGCCCGGCTCGAGGATCACTAATCTTGCGTGAGTGACCTTCGTCGTCGACCGTTCCGAGCGCGGGAAGCTGGCCCTCACCGGGCCGGACGCCAAGACGTTCCTGCAGGGGCAGGTGACCCAGGACGTCGAGTCGCTGACGCCGGGCCACGGCGGCTACGCGGCGTTCCTCACCCACAAGGGCAAGATGCTGGGCGACCTGCGGGTGTTCGACCTGGGCGACGAGCTGCTGCTCGACTGCGAGCGGGTGGCGCTGCAGGAGCTGTTCAACATGATCCGCCGCTACAAGCTCGGCGCCGACGTCGAGCTGCACAAGCGGACGCTCGAGCTGGCGCTGTTCTCGGTCATCGGGCCCGACGCGCCGGACCTCGCGGGGCCGGAGGAGCACGACTGCGCCCGGGCGTCGCTCGGCGGCGTTGCGGTGGTGGCGGCGCGCACCGACGTCGGCGTTGACGTGTTCTGCCCGGCGGGCGACCGCGAGGCGGTGCGCGCGGCGCTGGCGTTCCCGGACGGCTCGGAGGCCGACGCCGAGGTCGTGCGCGTGGAGCGCGGGCGCCCGCGCTACGGCGTGGACATCGACGACAGCACGATCCCGCAGGAGGCCGGGATCAACGAGCGGGCGGTGTCGTTCACCAAGGGCTGCTACGTCGGCCAGGAGACGGTCGCGCGGCTGTACTACCGCGGCAAGCCGAACCGCCGGCTGCTGGGGCTGCGGCTGAGCGCACCCGCGCCGACCGGCAGCGAGCTGCGGCTGGGCGAGAAGGTCGTGGGGCGCCTCGGCTCGTCGGTCGTCTCCCCGGAGCTGGGGCCGATCGGGCTCGCGCTGGTGCGCCGCGAGGCGTCGCCCGGGGACACCGTGGAGGTCGACGGTGTGAACGCTCTCATCGTCGACGTGCCATTCGTCCGCTAATACCGCCCTCATCGCCGGGTCGTGTACTAGCATCGAATCGCACAAGCTCGTAACAGAAGGGAGCTGCCCGTGGCCGCTCACGTGATCGTCCTCGCCAACCGCACCGCCCCGGCGCCCGAACTCATCGAGGCGCTCGTCCAGAGGCAGCAGCGTGGACCGATCATCGCGACGCTCGTCATGCCGGCCGCGGGTCCAGGGTCGGCCGCGCGGGCCGACGCCAAGGAGCGAATGGAGGCGGCGCTCCAGGCGTGGCGGGAGGCGGGCATCGAGACCTGCGACGGGGTGGTGTGCGACCCGGCGCCGCTGGAGGCGCTGGCGGAGGTCTGGGACCCCATGCGCCACGACGAGGTCATCGTCTGCACGCTCCCGGGCCGCAGCTCGAAGTGGATCCGCTCGGACCTCCCCCACTCGGTCGCCCGCTTCACCGGCGCCGCGGTGACCCACGTGATCACCTCCGATCCCGACAAGGACGACCACGCCGGCCCGCCACCGGCCCACGAGAAGGCCGCGCTCGGCCCGCTCAGCGTGCTGGCCTGGGGCAAGCGGTCGGCCTAGCTCTTGTTCTTACGACGGGTTAGCCGCCCGGGGCCGGGGGGCTACCGCACTTTTGAGCGCGGCCGTCTACGGGCATCTTGGGTGTCGTGCCCCAGACAGTCCTGATCGTCGATGACCACGCCGGTTTCCGGCGCGCCGCGCGGACGCTGCTGGAGGCCGAGGGATATGTGGTGGTCGGCGAGAGCGCGACGGGCCTGGAGGCGCTCGCGGCCGTCGAGCGGTTCCACCCGGAGCTGGTGCTGCTCGACGTGGGGCTGCCCGACGTCGACGGGCTGGAGGTCTGCCGGCGGCTGGCCGGCACGGGCCCGGCCGTGGTGCTGACCTCGAGCCGCGACGCCTCCGACTACCCCGGGGTCGAGCGGATCGGCGCCCGCGGGTTCATCCCCAAGGCCGAGCTGTCCGGGGACACGCTCGCCGCCGTCGCCGCGTAGCCTGCGCGGCGTGCGGGACTACTTCGACGAGCCGGTGGCGGCTCGCTACGACGCGTCGTCGGCCGCGATGTTCGCGCCGGAGGTGGTCGGCCCGGCGGTCGCCTTCCTGGCCGGCCTGGCCGGCTCGGGGCGGGCGCTGGAGCTGGGGATCGGGACCGGGCGGATCGCGCTGCCGCTGTCCGCGCGCGGCGTGCCGGTGCACGGCATCGACCTGTCGGCCGCGATGATCGCGCGGCTGCGGGCCAAGCCCGGCGCGGACGCCATCGGCACGACGGTCGGCGACTTCGCCACCACGCGCGTGGAGGGCTCGTTCGCGCTCGCCTATCTGGTGTTCAACACGATCTCCAACCTGACCTCGCAGGCGCAGCAGGTGGCGTGCTTCGCCAACGTCGCCGCGCATCTGGAGGCGGGCGGCCGCTTCGTGATCGAGGTCGGGACGCCGTCGCTGCGGCGGCTGGCGGCGGGCGAGACGATGGCCGTGTTCGCCGCCGAGGAGGACCACTGGGGCATCGACGAGTACGACGTCGCGAACCAGGGGCTCGTGTCGCACCACTTCAGCCGGCGCGAGGACGGGCGGTTCGAGCGGTCCTCGATCCCGTTCCGCTACACCTGGCCGGCCGAGCTGGACCTGATGGCGCAGCTCGCCGGGATGGAGCTGCGCGAGCGCTGGGCCGACTGGGACCGCTCGCCGTTCACCGGCGAGAGCCGCAAGCACGTCTCGGTCTGGCAGAAGCCGTAGGGTCACGCCGTGGCCGGCGGCATCGCGCTCATCGTCATCTCCCTCGGGGCGATCGCCGCGGGCTGGGGCTACGTGAGGACGGGGCGGCGGATGCGCGCGTTCGCGACCGCGCGCGGGACGGTGATCGAGCGCTCGGTGGCGGCGATCCCCGGCGGCGGCCGCGAGGGGCGCTACGGCCAGGGCGGCGGCTACCGGCCACAGGCCACCTACCGCTACGAGGTCGACGGCGTGATGCACACCTCGGACCGCTGGGGCTACGCCTACCGCGGGCTCAAGCGCAGCCTCGCCGAGGAGCGGGTCGCCGCGCTGCCCGAGCAGGTGACGGTCTACTACGACCCGGCCGAGCCCGACGAGGCCTATCTGGAGACGCACACCCCGCGGATCGGCCGCTGGCTCGTCGGCGGCGGCGCGGTCGGCCTGCTCATCGGGCTCATCGCGCTGCTCGGCTGAGCGGGCCTAGCTCGCCGGCGGCGGGAGCGGCGCGAGGATCTCGAGGCGGTTGCCCCACGGGTCCTCCGTGTAGAAGCGCGGGACGCCCGGGAGCTCGTCGTCCCA
>JAICUS010000708.1 GCA_025935735.1 Solirubrobacteraceae bacterium
AAGGTGCTCGAGGGTGCCTGACGAGCGGGCGACCGGCCACGCCGAGGTCGCCGAGCGCCTGCTCGCCAACCGCCGCCGGGGTACGGAGCTCGCCGAGACGACGCTGGTCGCCGCCGAAGCCGTGGTCGCGGACGAGCGTGCGCTGGCGGCCGCGGCGGGTGCGCTCTCCACGCGGCTGGGCGACCTCGCGGCCCACATGCGGGCGCGGGGCGCGCGGGTCGGCGTCGGGGAGGTGCTGACGGCGCACCGCGCGCTCGCGGCCGTCGACTCCACCGCCCGTGCCGACGTCTTCTTCGCCCTGCGCGCCGCGCTGTGCTCGACGAGGGCCGAATACGCCGCGTTCGCCGCCGCCTTCAACGCGGTGTTCGCGCTCGAGCAGGAGCCGTCGCCGCTGGACGACCTCGGCGAGATCGCCAAGGCCGCGCTGCCGCGCGTGGCCGTGCCGCCGTCCGGCGACGAGGCCGAGGCGCGCGACCTGATGCCCGCTCCCGCCGCGTGGAGCGAGGAGGAGCTGCTGCGCGAGAAGGACTTCGCCGAGTACACCGAGGGCGAGCGGGCCGTGGCGCGGCGGCTGCTGGCCCGGCTGGCGCTGCGCGGGCCGCTGCGGCGCTCCCGGCGCACGGTCCCGACCCGGCGCCGGCGCGACGCGCACGACCTGCGGGCCACCATCCGCGTGTCGCTGCGCACGGGCGGCGAGCTGCTGGAGCGCCGCTACCGCGAGCAGGCCGAGCGCCCGCGCCGGCTCGTGCTCATCTGCGACGTCTCGGGCTCGATGGCGCCGTACTCGCGCATGCTGCTGCAGTACATGCAGGCCTGCGTGGCCGCCCGCGCGCGCGTGGAGGCGTTCGTGTTCGGCACGCGGCTGACCCGCGTGACGCGGGAGCTGCGGGGCCGCGACTCCGACCGCGCCTTGGCCCGGGCCGCCGCCGCGGTGTCCGACTGGTCGGGCGGCACGCGGATCGGCGCGGCGATCGCCGAGCTCAACCGCGTCCACGGCCGGCGGATCGGACGCGGCGCGATGGTCATCCTGCTCTCCGACGGCTGGGACCGCGGCGAGCCCGAGGAGCTGGCGGAGGAGATGGGGCGGCTGTCGCGCACCGCGCACCGCGTCGTCTGGCTGAACCCGCTCGCCGCCGACCCGCGCTACGAGCCGCTGACCCGCGGCATGCAGGCCGCGATGCCCTACGTGGACCGGCTGCTGCCCGGCAACTCGATCGCCTCGCTGGAGACGCTGGCCGAGCTGATGGAGGAGGGGATCGCCCGGTGAGCGCCGGGCTCGTCCTGGCCGCCGGCGCGGGCACGCGCTTCGGCGCGCAGACCAAGCAGCTCGCCGTGCTGCGCGGGCGGCCGCTGCTGTCGTACGCCGTCGAGGCCATGCTGGCCGTGCCCGCGCTGGACCGCGTGGTCGTGGTGCTCGGCCACGCCGCGGACGAGATCCTGCGCACGGTCGAGCTGGGCGAGGCCGAGGTGGTCGTCTGCCGCGAGTGGGAGCGCGGCCAGTCCGCGTCGCTGCGCTGCGGCGTCGCGGCGCTGGGCGACGCCGAGGCAGTGGTCGTCACGCTGGGCGACCAGCCGTTCATCACGCCGCAGGTCATCGCCGGGGCGCTGGATCAGCTGGACGGCTACGACGCGGTCCGCGCGGTCTACGGCGGCGCGCCGGGCCATCCGGTCGTCCTCGGTCCGCGCGTGCTCGCCGCCGCCGGCGAGCTCGAGGGCGACCAGGGCGCCCGCGACCTGCTGTCCCGCTTCCACGTGAGGCGCTGGGAGGCCGGCCACCTCTGCAGCGCCGCCGACGTCGACACCCAAGAGGAGCTCTCGCGACTATGAAGCTCGAACAGACCTTCGACGTGCAGGCGCCGATCGACGTGGTCTGGCGCGCGCTCAACGACCTGGAGCGCGTGGCGCCGTGCCTGCCCGGCGCGACGATCACCGGCCACGACGACGACGGCACCTACCACGGCGAGTTCAAGGTCAAGCTCGGCCCGACCACCGCGGCCTACCGCGGCACCATCAAGATCACCGGCTCCGACGAGGCCACGCACACGGCGACCCTCTCGGCCAAGGGCTCGGACAAGCGCGGACAGGGCGGCGCCACGGCGACGATCGTCAACCGCGTCGCCGACGAGGGCGGCGTCACGCGCGTCTACGCCGACACCGACTTCGCCATCACCGGCCGCCTGGCCCGCTTCGGCCGCGGCGGGATGATCCAGGACATCTCCAACAAGCTGCTGCAGAACTTCGCCACCTGCCTGGCCACCCGGCTGGCCGAGGGCGGCGACGTCGCCGCGGGCGAGGCGGCTCCCGAGGCGGCCGCGGCGCCGGCCACCACGCCGGCGGAGGCCACCGGCGCCGAGGTGGCGGCCGGCGACGCCGCCCCTGAGGAGATCGTCGCGCCGGCCCCCGCGGGCGAGGGCGCGACGGGCGGTGAGGTGGCCGCGGGCGAAGCCGCGCCCGAGGCCGCGGCGGGCGCAGGCGGTGCCCTCGGTGGCGGCGCCGCCCCGGACGCGGCCGGGGGCGGGGCCACGCCGCCGCGGGTGCAGCCGACGTCCGCGCCGCCTCCCGCGGCGTCCGCCGAGCCGGCCTCCGCCGCCGGCGCCTCGCGACCGGCCGAGAGCGAGCCGCTGAAGGTCGGCGGGCTGGTCTGGTCGGTGCTGTGGGAGCGGATCAAGCGGCTGTTCGGCGGGGGTCGCAAGCGGTGAGCTGCGACTACGCCGTCAGACGGTGACGGGCCTGCGGGCCGGCTCGGCCTCCTCGAGGGCCGGCCTGGGCAGCACGCGGTCC
>JAICUS010000194.1 GCA_025935735.1 Solirubrobacteraceae bacterium
CCGGCCTCCGCCGCCGCCCGGCGGACGTCGTCGTGGACCTCCACGTCACCGTCGACCACGCCGACGAACACCCCGCCGCGCGCCGCTGACCCGTAGCTACGATCAACGGCATGACCGATCTTCAGCCCGACTACTTCGAGCGCCCGCTCGCCGAGGTTGATCCCGAGGTGGCCGAGGCGATCGGCCACGAGCTCGAGCGCCAGCAGCGGACGCTCGAGATGATCGCTTCAGAGAACTTCGTGCCCCAGGCCGTCCTGGAGTGTCAGGGCTCGGTCCTGACCAACAAGTACGCCGAGGGCTACCCGGGCAAGCGCTACTACGGCGGCTGCGAGTACGTCGACATCATCGAGCAGCTCGCCATCGACCGCGCGAAGTCGCTGTTCGGCGCCGAGCACGCCAACGTCCAGCCGCACGCCGGCGCGCAGGCCAACACGGCCGTCTACCACGCGCTGCTGCAGCCGGGCGACCGGATCATGGGCCTGAGCCTCCCGCACGGCGGCCACCTCAGCCACGGGATGAAGATCAACGTGTCCGGCCGGCTGTACGACATCGTCCCCTACGAGGTCAGCCCGGACGACCACCGGATCGACATGGACGAGGTCGAGCGCCTGGCCAAGGAGCACCGGCCGAAGCTGCTGCTGGCCGGCTGGAGCGCCTACTCGCGGTTCCTGGACTTCGAGCGCTTCCGGGCGATCGCCGACGAGGTGGGCGCCTACCTGATGGTCGACATGGCGCACTTCGCGGGGCTGGTGGCGGCCGGCGAGCATCCCAACCCGGTGCCGATCGCCGACGTGACCACCTCCACCGTGCACAAGACCCTCGGCGGCCCGCGTTCCGGCGTGATCTTCTGCAAGGAGGAGTACGCCAAGAAGATCAACTCCGCGGTGTTCCCGGGCCAGCAGGGCGGCCCGCTCGAGCACGCCATCGCCGCCAAGGCCGTCGCCTTCAGGATCGCCGCCAGCGAGCTGTTCAAGGAGCGCCAGCGGCGCACGGTCGTGGGCGCCAAGGCGCTGGCCGAGGAGCTGCTGGCCGGCGGCGTCAACGTGCTGACCGGCGGGACCGACGTCCATCTCGTGCTCGTCGACCTGCGCGACTCCGAGCTCAACGGCCTCCAGGCCGAGGACCGGCTGCACGAGATCGGCATCACGGTCAACCGCAACGCGGTGCCGTTCGACCCGCGCCCGCCGATGGTCACCAGCGGCCTGCGGATCGGCACGCCCGCGCTGGCCACGCGCGGTCTGCAGGCAGACGACTTCCACGAGCTGGGCCGGATCATCGCCCGCGCGCTGCGGCCGGACTTCGAGTCCGCGCGCGGCGAGCTGGCCGACCGCGTGACCACGATCGTGGACCGCTACCCGCTCTACACGCAGCTGCGCGCCCCGGCCGCTGTGTAGCAAATCGCGCCTCCGCGCCCTACATTCCCGCGCGGAGGCACGTTTGGAAGGCTTGGATCAGCACGAGCGCGACGACGCGCCGGCGCGGCTCAGCCTGCTCGCCCGGGCGGGCGAGATCCTCTGGGCGGGCAAGGGCCGCCGCGAGACGCTGCGCCGGGTCGCCGAGCTGCTCGTCCCCGGCCTCGCCGGCTGGTGCGCGATCGATTTGGTGGACGAGGACGGGCGCCTCGGCCCGCGGATCGCCGTGCCCGAGCAGTTCCCGCTCGCCCCCGACGCGCCGCACGGCGCGGCGATCGTCGTCCGCACCGGCGAGGCCGAGCTGGTGCGCCAGATCAGCGACGACATGCTCTTCCCGGCCGCCCGCCGCAAGCCGTCGCAGCTCGCGGTGCTGCGGACGCTGCGGCTGCGCTCGGCGCTGTGCGTGCCGCTGACCAACGGCGGCGGCGTGCTGGGGGCGATCTCGCTGCTCTCCAGCGAGCGCGAGTACGGCAAGGCCGACCTCGAGCTGGCCGGCGAGCTGGCCCGGCGCACGGCGCTGGCGCTCGAGGTCGAGCGCTCCTCCGCCCGCTACCAGATGCTCTTCGCGGCCAGCCCGCTGCCGATGTGGGTCTACGACGCCGAGACGCTCGCGTTCCTCGACGTCAACGACGCCGCGACGCGCCACTACGGCTACACGCGTGCGGAGTTCCTGCGGATGAAGATCTCCGACATCCGGCCGGTCGAGGACGTCCAGGCGATGCTGGAGGACGTCGAGGCCCGCGGCGGCCCGGGCTCGCCGGTGGCGCGCGTCTGGCGGCACCGGCGCAAGGACGGCACGCTGATCGACGTCGAGATCACCGCCGGCAAGATCCAGCTCGACGGGCGCCGAGCGGCGCTCGTGCTGGCCCACGACGTGAGCGAGCGCAAGCAGCTCGAGCGGCGCCTGGCCGAGGCGGAGAAGATGGAGGCGATCGGCCGCCTCGCCGGCGGCGTGGCGCACGACTTCAACAACCTGCTCACGGTCATCTCCGGCTACGCCGAGATCCTCTCGCGGCGCGTGCAGGGCCGCGACCGCGAGGACGTCGGCGAGATCGCGCGCGCCGCCGGGCAGGCGGCCGAGCTCACGCACCAGCTGCTCGCCTTCAGCCGCCGCCAGGTGCTGCACCCGCGCGTGCTCGACCTCAACGCGATCGTCGGCGAGATGGAGACGATGCTGCACCGGATCATCGGCGACGACGTCAGCGTCGGCGTCCGCCTCACGCCGGACCTGCTGCCGGTGGAGGCCGACCGCGCGCAGATCGAGCGGGTGATCCTCAACCTGGCGGCCAACGCGCGCGACGCCATGCCGGAGGGCGGCGCGCTGACCATCGAGACCGCGAACGTCGAGCTCGACGCGCCACAGGTCGCCTCGCACGGCGACGGCCGCCCGGGGCCGCACGTGCTGCTGGCGGTCAGCGACACCGGCCACGGGATGGACGACGAGGTGCGCCGGCACCTGTTCGAGCCCTTCTACACGACCAAGGGCAGCGGCGGCGGGACCGGGCTCGGGCTCGCCACCGTGTTCGGCGTGGTCAAGCAGAGCGGCGGCGGGATCTACGTCTACAGCGAGCCCGGCCGCGGCACGACGTTCAAGATCTACCTGCCGGCCGCGGCCACCGCGGCCGGCGCGGAGCCGGTGGTCCTGGAGCCCGACGCCGACCGCGGGTCCGAGACGATCATGGTCGTGGAGGACGACGCGGCCGTGCGCGACCTCGTGCGGCTGATGCTCGAGGCCAACGGCTACAGCGTGGTCACCGTCGAGGACGGCGAGGAGGCGGCGCGCCTGTGCCGGGCGAGCGCGGTCGACCTCGTCCTGACCGACGTCGTCATGCCCGGCCTCAACGGCCGCGCGCTGGCCGAGCGGCTCGGCGACATCGCCCCCGGGATGCCCGTCCTGTTCATGTCGGGCTACTCCGACGAGGCCGTGCACCGCCACGGCGTCCTGGGCGAGCGCTCGGCCTTCCTCGAGAAGCCGTTCACCGAGCGGGCCCTGGCCCGGAAGGTCCGCGAGGTCCTCGACGCCTAAAGATTCCTAAAGGGGACTGTCCCCTTTAGGAACGGCGGCCGAGCGTCATCCGGCGCGGGAGCGCCGAAACCAGCGGCTCCAGGCCTGTCGCGAGCCCGGCGGCGGCCGGCCGCGCGTCAGGCTCGGCGGCGAGGCCCGCGCGCAGGAGCGCCACCAGCTCCGGCGGCGTGCGGCGGGGCAGCGGGCGGGGTGCGCCGCGCAGCTGCGGGAAGCGCTCGCCGTCCGGCGCGAACGGGGGCTCGCCGGCGATCGCGTGGTGCAGCGTGGCCGCCAGCCCGAACACGTCGGCCGGCGGGCCGATCCGGCCGTCCGGCCGGCACTGCTCCGGCGCCATGTAGGCGTCGGTGCCGAGCGGGCGGCGCACCCGCGCGGCCTCGGCGAGCGTGCGCGCGACCGACAGGTCGATCAGCCGCGGCGGCGCGCCCATCACCACGTTGGACGGCTTGACGTCCAGGTGCAGCACGCCCTCGGCGGCGAGGTAGTGCAGCGCCGAGGCGACGTACAGCCCCAGCGGCAGCAGCTGCTCGGGCGCCAGGGCGCCGTGCTCGGCGATGAGCTCGGCCAGCGTCGGGCCCTCGAGGTGCTCGAGCACCAGATGCGGGAAGCGCCCGTCGAGCGCGGCACCGAAGCCCCGCACGACGACGGGGTGGGCGAGCCGGGCGAGCAGTGCGGCCTCGTGCTCGAGGTCGGCCAGCGCGGCGGGCACCCGCGCCTGGTCGGGCCGCAGCAACTTGGCCACCAGCACGGCGAGCCGGTGCTCGTCCCACACCAGCAGCGTCTCGCAGCGCCGGCCGCCGCCGATCCGCCGCAGCACGACGCGCCCCGGCGCCAGCTCGTCGCCCTCACACAGCCCCCAGGTCGGGCGCGGCCGCGCGGCGACGCTCATTCCTCGCCGTCGGCCAGCGCGCTCTTGGCGCTCAGCGTCGCCACCGGATGTGTCGCCCGCGGGGCGAGGTACCAGCCGAGCGGCACGCCCACCGCCAGCACGACCGCGGCCAGGGTCGCGGCGAGCATCCGCGGCAGCGTCCGCTGGTCGGCGACGGCGCCGTCGTCGGACAGCGCGAGGAAGGCGTCGGCCAGCGAGAGGGACGTCGTGGGGCGCATCGGCGTCGCCGCGTGTCCTGCCCGGCGTAGCCCGACCGCAATCCGGTTTCATGCGGCTGCAAGCCACGGCTCACCGTGCGATCTGGCCGGGCTGCGATCCTTGGCTGCCGCACGATGGTGACGAAGGCCGTCCTCGCCGCGCTCGTCGCGTTCGCCGTCTCCGCCGCCCTGACGCCCGTGGCGGCCCGCTTGGCGCGCCGGATGGGCGCCGTGGACGACCTCAAGGAGCGCGGCCTGGCCAGCGCCAAGACGCCGCTGCTCGGCGGCCTGGCGATCTTCGCCGGCGTGTTCGCGGCCGCGCTCGCGTTCCTGCCCGAGAACGAGCGCACCCGGGCGATCTTCGGCGCCGCGGCGCTCATCACCGCGATCGGCGCAATCGACGACGTGCGCGACCTGCACCCCGCGGTCAAGCTGGCCGGCCAGGCGTTGGCCGCGGTCATCCTCGTGCTGGCCGGCGTGACCGTGGACAACTTCACGCTGCCGTTCATCCACCGCGTCGACCTGCACCACCTCGGCGGCGTCATCACCGCGCTCGGGCTGATCGGGCTGATGAACGTCGTCAACTTCTCCGACGGCGTCGACGGGCTGGCCGCCGGCGTGTGCGCGATCTCCGCCGCCGCGTTCTCGGTCATCGCGTTCGACCTCGGCCAGAACACCGCGGGCATCCTGGCGGCGATCGTCTGCGGCGGCTCGCTCGGCTTCCTGCTGTTCAACTTCCCGCCCGCGTCGATCTTCATGGGCGACTGCGGCGCGCAGCTGCTCGGCCTGCTGCTCGGCGCGGTGATCGTCGAAGGCTCGCTGAAGACCAACGCCCTGATCGCGCTAGTCGGCCCGCTGGTCATCCTCGCCGTGCCGTTCCTCGACACGGGGTTCGTGGTGGCCAAGCGCATCAAGTACCGCCGCCCGATCTACCGGGGCGACTCCAACCACTTCCACCACCGCTTCCACCGGATCGGCTTCTCGCAGCGCCGGACCGTGCTCTACCTCTACGCCTGGACGCTGATCATGGCCGGCATCGCGGTGGCGCTGCGCTTCGTGCCCTACTCGGAGAGCTCGGGCCACCTGCGGGCGGGCTGGGCGGCGCTGATGGCGCTGCTGCTGCTGGCCGGCGTGGCGGCGAGCGTCTACCTCGTCTACGTGCTGGAGATCCTCAAGTGGCGCCGGGTGCGCGCGTGGCAGCTGCGCCGGGCGGACCCGGACACGTCCGAGCACGACATCGACGAGCAGGTCGACCGCGAGATCGAGACGGGCGAGTTCCGCTCGCTCGCCTGAAACGGGAAACGGGTTCGAACCGCACGGCGGGAGTGCGGGCAGCCGTACTGTGCGGCCGCCGGGCCGGCCGGTAACTTCCAGCGCACCAACGACCCCCGGCACACGCCGAGAGGAGGTGAGCAGGACTGATGATCTTCGCGCAGCGTTTCTCGACGGGCCCCGTGCCCGCCATCGGCGCGGACCGTCGCGCCGTCCTGCTCGCGCCCTAGCTTCGCCTGGTCGCGGGCAGCCCGTCTGCCGCCCGCGACCTCCAGAGAGGTCATCGCCCCCGACGAGGATGCGGGCGGCTCCGTTTCCACCCCAAACAGGAGCCGACATGCATTCGTTCCACAATCCCGTGCTCGCCCGCCAGCTGGCCGATGAGCGCATGCGGGAAGCCCACAGCCGTGCGGTACAGAGGCGCCGTCGCGAACGGCCGCCCAACGTACCCGTCCGTGGGCGCGTGGCCTACGCCGCCGGGCGCTTCGCCCGCCGGCTGGACCACGAGATGGCGCGCCGCGCCGTCGTCTGAGCCCGTCGTAACCTGAGCGCCGTGCAGCGCGCCCGTCGCCCCCTCCGGATCGTGACGGCCGCGCTGCCGGCGCTCGCTCTTCTCCTCGCCGGCTGCGGCGGCAACGCCGACAAGGAGATCGCCGGCGGCGGCCAACTCGGCGGACGCACGCTCACCGTCTATTCGCTGACGCGCGATCCCACCGGCGCCTCGCGCGACGCGGTGGACGGTCAGAAGCTTGCGCTCGCGGAGGCGCACGGGCGCGTCGGCCGGCTGATCGTCAACTTCGCCGCCTTCGACCTCGGCGCGACGAGCGCGACCGCCGCCACGGCGACGCAGCGGGCGATCGAGGACCCGCAGATCATCGCCGCCGTGGTCGATGCCACCCGCGTGACCGTGCCGCTGCTCAACGCCGCGGGCATCCTCCAGGTCGCGCCGGGCGGCGACCTCGCGCTCGGCGCCGACCCGCAGGCCACGCCCTCGGGCCACCCGACGCTCGCGCCGCTGCCGCCGGGGACCGTCCCGCCCGGCTTCGCGGCCCGCTTCCGATCCACGTTCGGCCGCGCGCCGACCGCCCGGGCGCGCGCCGGCTACCGGGCGATGCGGACGATCCTGCGGGCGATCGCGCGAGGCGGCAACGACCGCACGCAGGTCATCCGGGCGTACCTGCGCTAGTCCTCCAGTGCCGCGTCCAGCGTGATCTCCTTCACCGAGGCCAGCGCCTTGGACAGCGGGCACTGCTCCTTGGCGCCCTGCGCGGCCTGCTGGAAGCCGTCGGCGTCCACACCCGGCACCTTCCCGCGGATCGTGAGGTCGATCCGGGTGATCTCGAAGCCGCCCTCGACCTGGTCGATCGTCACCTTCGCGGCGGCCGAGAGCGAGTCCGGCGGGTTGCCGGCCTGGGTCAGGCCGACGCTCAGCGCCATGGCGAAGCAGCTCGCGTGCGCGGCGCCCAGCAGCTCCTCCGGGTTGGTGCCGCCGCCGTCCTCGAAGCGGCCGCTGAAGTTGTACGGCAGATCGAAGGCGCCGGAGCCCACGGCCACCGTGCCCCCGCCGCGCTTGAAGTCGCCCTGCCACTCAGCGCTCGCGTTGCGTGTCGGCATTCTCGCTCCTCTCAAGGGGTCGGACTACGTGCCGCGGACTGTACGGCTAGCCTCTCCCGCGTGTCGCGCGCCGCCGCGTTCACGGGGGGTTCATCTGCCGTTCACGGCAGTCCGCTAGAGGCGGGTGTCACAAAGTTGTTACAAAGTCCGAGAACCCGCTACACTGGCGCGCGCCGGACCGGCCGGGGAGCAATTCGTCCCTCCCGCCGCGCGAACCCGCGCGGGGATGGCCTGGTGCGGCTGAACAGCCTGCGATGAGCGCTCCAGCCATGCCGACCACCGACCCTTTGGCCTTCGTCCGTTACCTGGACGTGGTGATCGTCGTGCTGGCCGCGCCGTTCATCCTGCTGACCGGCGCGCCCGGGCTCGGCTACCTGGTGGGCGCCGGCGCCTGGCTCGTCACACGCGTTGCCGGGGTGCTCGCGGAGCGCGCCGCGGCCCGCCGCAGCGACGCCCGCGCCGTGGCCGCGATCAACCTCGCGGTCCTGCTCGGCCGCGTGTGGATCGTCGGCCTGAGCATTCTCGCGGTCGGGCTGGCCGCGGATCGGGAAGACGGTCTCATGGCGGCGCTGACCGCGCTCGTCGCCTTCACCGTGTACCTGGCCACGTCACTGATCACCCGGCCGCTGGAGAGGAAGCCGCCCGCATGACCAAGACCCGCAAGCTCGTCTTCGCCGGCCTGGCGGGATACGTCCTGCTGGTGATCGTGGCGCTGATCGTCTTCGGCTCGGCGGGCCGCAACCACGAGTTCAAGCCGCAGAACGAGTTCAAGCTCGACCCCTGGATCAATCTTCCCGGCCCGTTCGACATCAACAAGGCCGTGCTCTACCTGGTGCTGGCGGGCATCCTCACGGCCTGGACGATGATCTACGTCGCCCGCCGCATGGAGATGCGCCCGAATCGCACCCAGACCGCGGTGGAGACGCTCTACAGCTTCATGCGCGACTCGATCACGCGCGGGAACATGGACGACCGGATGGCGGCGAAGTGGTTCCCGTTCATCGGGGCGCTGTTCCTGTTCATCTGGTACTCGAACCTGCTCGGCTACATCCCACTGCCCACCAACAGCGGGGAGAAGTTCAACCTCTTCGGCGCCGAGATCCCGTCGTTCGCGATCTACGCGGCCACCGCCAACGTGTCCACGCCGCTGATCTTCGCGGTCATGGTCTTCTTCTTCTACACGGTCGAGGGCATCCGGGCCAAGGGCGTGATCGGCTACCTGAAGGCGCTGATCCCGCGCGGCGTGCACGGCCCGATGATCCTGCTGATCTTCCCGCTCGAGGTGCTGTCGAACCTGATGCGGATCGTCTCGCTGTCCGTCCGACTCTTCGCCAACATGCTGGCCGGCCACCTGATCATCCTGTTCATGGCCGGCGGCATGGCGATCCTGCTCGGCGTCGTCGCGATCGGGGTGGTCGCGCTGCCGCTGGGCTTCGCCATCTACGTCTTCGAGGTGGGCCTGATCGCCACCCTGCAGGCCTTCATCTTCGCGGTCCTGTCTGCCATCTACCTCGGCGGCTCGGTCGCCGAGTCCCACTAGGAGGAGTTCCTCAAGTGCACTTCGCGACCGTCATTCTCTCGACCCTCTTCGCCGCGGCGAACGACGGCCAGGCCGCTGGACGCGCGATCGCGCTCGGCGTGGGCGGCGGCCTCGGCGCGGTCGGCGCGGGCGTGGGCATCGGCATCATCTTCGGCAAGGTCATCGAGTCCGTCACCCGCCAGCCGGAGATGCGCGACGAGATCACGTCCATCCAGTGGCTGGGCTTCGCGTTGACCGAGGCCTGCTTCTTCTACGGCCTGGTGGCGGGCCTGATCGCCTTCTTCCTCTAGCGCCATGCACGTCGTCGCCGCCGAGTCCGGAGGGGGCAGCTTCCTCGTCAGCCCGAACGTGGGGCTGATGGTGTGGACGCTGGTCGTCTTCTTCCTCACCTTCTGGCTGCTGTGGAAGGTCGCCTTCCCGCGCATCACCGAGGCGCTGGACCGCCGCCAGCGGGCGATCGAGGAGTCGATCGACGCGGCCGAGCGCACGCGCCGGGAGGCGGACGAGCTGCTCGCCGACTACCGCGAGCGGCTGTCGGACGCCCGCGGGCAGGCGGACGAGATCGTGGCCCGCGCGCGCCGCACGGCCGAGGCCTCCGAGGGCGAGATCCTGGCCGACGCGCGCCACAAGCGCGAGGAGATGATGGCCCAGACGCGGCGCGACATCGAGGCCGAGACGCGCCGCGCGATC
>JAICUS010000570.1 GCA_025935735.1 Solirubrobacteraceae bacterium
GTCATGCCGCCCAGCGACAGCCCGACCCAGTGCGCGCGCTCGATCTCGAGGTGGTCCAGCAGCGCGAGCGCGTCCTGGCCGACGTGGTCGATCGAGTAGGGGCCGTCGGGCACCGGCGAGCCGCCGTGGCCGCGCGTGTCGTAGCGGACGAGCCGGAAGCGCTCCGCGAGCGCCTCGGCCTGCGGGTCCCACATGCGCAGGTCGGCGCCGAGCGAGTTCGACAGGACCAGCGGCGGCGCGTCCGCCGGGCCGGTGACGACGTGGTGGACGATCACTGGCGGGCCTCCAGCGCGCGGTCGACGAGGCGCGGGGCCTCGCCGGGGTCGGGGTCGGTGTCGCCCAGGTTCGCCCGCATCCGCTCGGCGTCGACCTCGAGGCCCTCGAGGCTCGCGCGCAGCCAGGCGGCGGCGGAGCCGACCGTGATCAGCAGGACCGACAGCGGGCGCCACTCGGCGTGCCAGGCGCCGGCCGCGCGCTCGTGCTCCTGGGTCATGGACGCCAGCAGGTTGGCGACGTAGCCGGGCGCCTGTTGCGCGCAGGCCAGCGCGGAGATCGCGGCCACCGGGTTGTGCTTGTGCGGCATCGCGGTCGAGCCGCCGCCCACGGCCTCGCGGACCTCGGCGACCTCGGTCTGGGCGAGCAGGATGACGTCGCGCGCGGGCTTGGCGACGGCGCCCGCGGCCACGCCGAGCGCGCCGGCCAGCTCGCCGACCCGCCCGCGCAGCGTGTGCCAGGGCAGCACGGGCTCGTCCAGCTCCAGCCACTGCGCCAGCTCGCGCAGCACCGCGAGCGAGTTCCCGGCCAGCGTGCCGGCGGCTCCGCCGAGCTGGACGCTGAGGCGCAGGCGCGCCAGCCCGGCCGTCGCCTCGTCGAGGCCCACCATCCAGCCCGCGGCCTTCAGTCCGAACGTGGTCGGAACGGCCTGCTGGAGCAGCGTGCGGCCGATGATCGGCGTGTCGCGGTGCGCGCGGGCCAGGCCGGCGGCCGCGCCGGCCGCACCGCTGAGGTCCGCGCGGATGACCTTCAGCGCCTCCCGCGCCACCAGCATCGCCGCGGTGTCCACCACGTCCTGGCTGGTCGCGCCGCGGTGCGCGACGTCGATGCGCGCCCTCAGTGCCTTCACGAGCGGCCCCGCCGGGTTGCCGATCTCGCCGGCGTCCGCGCCGATCTCCGCCGGGTCGAACTCGCCCGCGCACGCCTCGGCGACGGCGCGCGCCTCGTCCGCGGAGATCAGCCCGGCGGCCGCCTGCGCGCGGGCGAGCCCGGCCTCGAAGGCCAGCATCCCCTCCAGCCACGCCTCGGCGGAGACGGCTGCCGCCGCCCCGCCGCGCCCCAGCACGGCGCCGAACAGCTCAGAGGGCGAAGAAGACGGTCTCACCCTCGCCCTGCACGTGGACGTCGAAGCGGTAGCCGTCCGGGCCGGGCGCGGCGAGCAGCGTGTGCCGGCGCGCCTCGGGGACGCCCTCCAGCACGGGGTCGCCGGCGTTGTCCTCGTCGGCGAAGTAGATCCGGGTGACGCAGCGGTTGAGCATCCCGCGCGCGAACACGCTGACGTCGATGTGCGGCGCCTGGCCGTCGCCGAGCCGGCCGGGCTTGACGGTGTGGATGTGCCAGGCGCCCTCGTCGTCGGTGGGGCTGCGGCCGAAGCCGCGGAAGCCCGTGCCGAACTGCCCGTCCGGATCGGCCTGCCAGGTCTCGATCATCCCGTCCGGGATCACCTCGCCGTCGCCGGCGAAGAGCCGGCCGGAGATGCGGATGCGCCCCGGCGTCCCCTCCGGCACGACGTCCGGGCCGTCCGGCCAGGGGAGCCCGATGGCCAGGTAGGGGCCGACGGTCTGCGACGGGGTCGTGCCCAGCCGGTTCACGCGTGCGGCTCCTCCGGCGGCGTCGCGTCCTCGCCGCGCAGCACGATGTCCCAGCGGAACGCCAGCGCCCAGTGGTCCTCGGTGGCGTCATAGTCGAACGCGCTGATCATCCGCCGCGCCGCCCGCTCGTCGCGCACCGAGTTGTAGATCGGGTCCTGGAAGAACAGCGGGTCGTCCGGGAAGTACATCTGGGTGACCAGGCGCTGGGTGAACGCGCGGCCGAACAGGCTGAAGTGGATGTGCGCCGGGCGCCAGGCGTTCGGGTGGTTGCGCCAGGGGTAGGCGCCGGGCCGGATCGTGAGGAAGCGGAAGTAGCCGTCCTTGTCGGTGATCGTGCGCCCGCAGCCGGTGAAGTTCGGATCGAGCGGCGCGGGCCACTGGTCGACGACGTGGCGGTAGCGGCCGCCGGCGTTGGCCTGCCAGATCTCGACGAGCGTGTCGGGGACGGGACGTCCGTCGTCTTCGCGCACGTGGCCGTGGACGATGATCCGCTGGCCGATCGGCTCGCCCTCGTGCTGGCGCGTGAGGTCGTGGTCGAGCTCGCCGACGCGGCCCTCGCCGAACACCGGGCCGGTGACCTCGGTGAGCCGGTGCGGGAGCGCGATCAGCGGTTCCTTGGGGTGGCGCAGCGCCGTACTGCGATACCCCGCGTAGTCCATCGGCGGATGGACGTGGGCGTCGTCGGAAAATTTCATGTTTCGTCCTCCAGTCGTCGCAAGCTCCTCCTTTCGGACGACGTCACACTCTCTCCACCACCACGGCCAGACCCTGGCCGACGCCGATGCAGATCGCCGCGACGCCCCAGCGGCCGCCGGTCTCGTGCAGGCCGCGCACGACCGTGCCGAGCACGCGCGCGCCGGACGCGCCGAGCGGGTGGCCGATGGCGATCGCGCCGCCCCAGGCGTCGAGCTTGTCCGGGTCGAGCTCCTTCCAGTCGGCCAGGCAGGCCAGCGACTGCGCGGCGAACGCCTCGTTGAGCTCGGCCACGTCGACGTCCGCCCAGCCGATCCCGGCGCGCGCCAGCGCGCGGTTGGCCGCCTCGACGGGAGCGATGCCGAAGACGTCGGGGTCGACGGCGAACGCGCCGCGGCCGGCGATCCGGGCGAGCGGCTCGCGCCCGGCCTTCTCGGCGCCCGCCGCGGAGCCGACCAGCACGGCGCCCGCGCCGTCGTTGAGCGGCGACGCGTTGCCCGCGGTGATCGTCCCGTCCTTGACGAACGCCGGCCGGAGCTTGGCCAGCTTCTCCAGCGACGTGTCGGCCCGGATGCCCTCGTCGCGCGCGAGCTCCGTGTCTGGGACGGGGACCACCCAGTCGTCGTAGAACCCGGCGTCCCAGGCCTGGGCGGAGAGCCGGTGCGAGCGCAGCGCGAACTCGTCCTGGGCCTCGCGGGAGATGCCGTACACGCCGGCCACCTTCTCGGTGCTCTCGCCGAGCGAGATCGTCCACTCGCCGGGCATCTCCGGGTTGACCATCCGCCAGCCCAGCGCGGTCGAGTACATCGTCTGCCCCTGGGCGGGGAACGGCCGGTCGGGCTTGAGCACGACCCAGGGCGCGCGGGTCATCGACTCCACGCCGCCCACCAGCACCACGTCGGCGTCGCCGGTCTCCACGGCGCGGCTGGCGTGGAT
Source organism: Solirubrobacteraceae bacterium (assembly GCA_025935735.1). Next base: position 3,495 of record JAICUS010000570.1, read on the forward strand.
CGCCGCGTCGAGGCTCGAGCCGCACAGCCGGTTGATCGTGTCGGCGGGCACGCTCGTGGGCAGCCCGGCCAGCAGCACGGACATGCGCCCGACGTTGCGATTGTCCTCGCCCGCGCCGTTGGCGTTGCCGAACATCACGTCGTCGATCGCGGTGGGGTCGAGGTCCGGGCTGCGCTCCAGCAGCGCCTTGACGACGTGCGCGCCGAGGTCGTCCGGCCGCACGCCGGCGAGCGCGCCGTTGAAGCGGCCGAACGGCGTGCGGATCGCGTCCAGGA
>JAICUS010000415.1 GCA_025935735.1 Solirubrobacteraceae bacterium
CTTGCGGGCGGGGCTGGTTCGCAGCGCGTCCAGGACGGCGGGGGAGAGCGGCCGGTCATGCGGCTCGAAGCCGGGGACGATCAGCGTGTCGGCCTCGCCGAGCGCGTCCAGCCCGGCCTCGGCCACCACGGAGAAGCCCGCGCACGTGGCGACGGGTCCGGGCCGCTCGCCACACAGCGTCAGCGCGTACGGCACCTCGTCGTATGCGCCGAACACCTGCGCGGGGATGCCCAGGTCGAGCGGCACCACCGCGTCGAGCGCCAGCACCGCGACCCGATGCGGCGCCCCGCCCACCCGTGGCGCCCGTGTTGGCCGAATCGTTACGGACATCGTCGTTTCTGCCACTCGATCCTACACCGCCGCGGGCGGAGAATCGCGGCATGCGGATCGAGATCCTCCTGTTCGACGGGTTCGACGACCTGGACGCGTTCGGCCCTTTCGAGGTGCTGACCAACGGCGGCCTCGACGTGCGCCTCGTGACGCTCGAGCCGTGCGACCACGTGACCACCTCCCACGGCGCCCGCGTGATCCCCGACGGCGTGCTCGGCGACCCCGACCTCGTGCTCGTGCCGGGCGGAGGCTGGAACGACCCCGGCCCGGGAGCGCGCACCGAGGCCGAGCGCGGCGCCATCCCGGCCGCCCTGGCCGCCCGCCACGCCGCCGGCGGCCACGTCGGCTCGGTCTGCACCGGCGCGATGCTCCTCGCGACCGCGGGCCTCCTGCGCGACCGGCCGGCCACGACGCACCACAGCGCCATCGACGACCTCCGCGCGGCAGGAGCCGACGTCCGCGACGACGAGCGCTTCGTCGACGACGGCGACATCGTCACCGCCGCCGGCGTCACCGCCGGCATCGACCTCGCCCTCCACCTCGTCGCCCAGGCCCGCGGCGAGACCGCCGCGACCGCCGGAGCCCGCGAGATCGAATGGGACCGCCACCTAAACCCCGCCTAAAGGGGACTGTCCCCTTTATCTTTGCGCCTGCCGGCGATCTCGGCGCTGAGCAGGGATCTTTCCCTAAAGGGGACTGTCCCCTTTAAGGGTGGCGGAGGGCGATCCAGCTCTTGGCGAGGGGGCCGATGCGCTCGGCCACGACCGGCTCGCCGAAGAGGGCCGTGACGTCGGCGCGGCGCAGCAGCGAGATCTCCTCCCACTCGCCGGCGACGCCGAGGCGCCAGTAGCGGCGGCGCAGGGCGACGGGGAGCCAGTGGGCGGCGGGGAGGAGGGCGTGGGGCTCGATCGGGAAGGAGTAGGCCGGGGTCTGTACCCACCAACCGCGGGCGACGCGGCGGACCTCGGCGGCGAACGCGGCGCGGGCGGCCGGCGGCAGGTGCTCGATGAGGCTGTTGGAGTAGGCCAGGTCGAACTCGCCGTCGGCGAACGGCAGCCGCCGCGTGGCGTCGGCCCGGACGAACCGGCCCGGGTAGTCGGGCCGGTCGCGGACGTCGACGCCGGTGACGTCGAAGCCGGGGGCGAACGCGCGCAGGCCGAGCGGGCCGCAGCCGAGGTCGACGATCCGGGTCGCGGGCGTCGCGCCGGTCAGCGAGAGGAAGAGCCGGTGCCGGCGCGCCCGGGCGCGGGCCGCCGCCGCGGAGGCGAGCCGCGCCCGCGGGCCCTGGCGCGCGGTGGCGTAGACGCCGCCGCCCATCAGCCCGGCCGGCGGGCGACGACGACCAGCCGCGTGTCCACGCCGAACGGCTCCCCGGCCAGGCTCCCGTGGCAGCGCGTCTCCGCGAAGCCCGCCCGCGCCAGCATCGAAAGCAGCTCCGTGGCCGTGTAGACCCGCACCGAGAACGTCCGCGACTCGCGCTCGCCGCTGCCGTAGATGACCGTCTGGGTCGTCTGAGCGACGCCCTCCACCGGGTCGAACGTCCGCTGCTCGAGCAGCACGCGGCCCTCGCCCACGGCGTGCCAGTTGCGCTCCGCCATCTTCGCCACGAGCCAGTCGCGGTGCAGGATCTCGATCACCAGCCGGCCGCCCGGCCGCAGCACCCGGCCGATCTCCGCCAGCACCTGCGTGTCCGCCTCGTCGCCCAGGTAGCCGAGCGAGGAGAACAGGTTCAGCGCCGCGTCGAACGAGCCGTCGGGAAACGGCAGCTCGCGGTAGTCCGCCCGGGTCAGCTTCGGCCAGCGCTCGTGCCCGGTCCGCCGGCGCGCCTCGGCCAGCAGCACCTCCGAGCGGTCCACGCCCGCCGCGCGATAGCCCGCCCGGGCGAGCGGGAGCACGTGGCGGCCATAGCCGCACGGGACGTCGAGCAGGTCGCCGCCGTCCGGGCAGCCCGCCAGCCGCGCCGCGGCCAGCGCCTGCGTCTCGGCGACCGCGTCGGCCTCCTCGGACGCGTACGCCCGCAGGTAGAACTCGCCGAAGAAGTCGTCCCAGGACTCGAGCGTGTCCACCATCGGCGGCGGACATTAGCTGTCGCTGAACTACCCGCTGCCACAATGGCGGTCAAGTGAAGCGGCTGTTGATCCTCGGCGCCACGGGCTCCATCGGCTCCCAGGCGCTCGACGTCGTCTCCCGCGAGCGGGGTCAGTTCGAGCTCGTCGGGCTGTCCGCGGCGCGCGATCACGTCGGCCTGGTCAAGCAGGCGATCGAGCACGGCGTGACCCGGGTGGCGCTGAGCGACGGCGACGCGGCCGCCCGCGCCGCCGAGGCGTGGACGGGCGGCGAGGTGCTGGCCGGGCCGGAAGGGCTCGTGCGGCTCGTGGCCGAGTCCCAGGCCGACCTGGTGCTCAACGCCATCGTGGGCAGCGCCGGCCTCGGCCCGACGATCGTGGCGCTCACCGAGGGGATGGACGTCGCGCTGGCCAACAAGGAGTCGCTCGTGGTGGGCGGCGAGCTGGTGACCGCGCTGGCCGAGGCCACCGGGGCGCAGCTGCTGCCGATCGACTCCGAGCACACGGCGATGCACCACCTGCTGACCGGCGAGCCGCCCGGCGTGGTGGAGCGGCTGATCATCACCGCGTCGGGCGGCCCGTTCCGCGGCCGCTCGCGCGACCAGCTCGCGCACGTGACCGCCGAGGAGGCGCTCAAGCACCCGACCTGGACGATGGGCGGCAAGATCACCATCGACTCGGCCACGCTCATGAACAAGGGCCTCGAGCTGATGGAGGCCCACCACCTGTTCGGCACGCCGTACGACCGCATCGGCGTGGTCGTGCACCCGCAGTCGATCGTCCACGCGCTCGTGCAGCTGTGCGACGGCTCGACCAAGGCGCACATGGGCTATCCGGACATGCGGGTCGCGATCGCCTACGCCCTGCTGCACCCCGAGCGGGCCGACCTGCCGATCCCCGCGCTCGACCTCGTCCAGCAGGGCAGGCTCGAGTTCGAGGCGCCCGACCTGGACGCGTTCCCGTGCCTGCGCCTGGCCCGCGAGGCCGCCACCGCCGGCGGCACCGCGCCGTGCGCGCTCAACGCGGCCAACGAGGTCGCGGTGCACGCCTTCCTGCAGGGCCGGCTGGGCTTCACCGGCATCCCCGCGGTGATCGAGGAGGTGCTCGACACGCTCGGCGCCTCGCGCGTGCACGACTTCGAGGCGCTCTACGTGACCGACTCCGAGGCCCGCGCGCTGGCCGGCGAGCTGATCGACGCCGGGGTCGCCGCATGAGCTGGGTGCTGGCGTTCCTCGGCTTCGCCGCGCTGATCATCCTGCACGAGGCGGGCCACTTCGCGGCGGCCAAGGCCGTCGGGATGCGCGTGGAGCGCTTCGCGCTGTTCTTCCCGCCGCTGATCGCCAAGTTCCGCCGCGGCGAGACCGAGTACGGGATCGGCGCGATCCCGCTGGGCGGCTACGTCCGCATCACCGGCATGAACCCGGCCGAGGACATACCGCCGGCGGTCGCCCACCGCGCCTACTACCGCCAGCCGGTGTGGAAGCGGATCGTGGTCATCGCCGCGGGCCCCGTGGTGAACATCGTGCTGGCGTTCGCGATCCTGTGGGCGCTGTACCTGTCGCTCGGCACGCTCGGACCGCCCAACACGGTCCAGTCGATCGAGCCGGGCACGCCGGCCGCCAGGGTGCTGCGCCAGGACGACGCCATCCTCGCCGTCAACGGCCAGAAGCCGGCCGGCGAGACGCTCGACGCCACCGCGAACTCGATCGCCAAGCTGGTCGGCGCCTCCAAAGGGGAGCCGGTCAGCCTGACCGTCCGTCGCGCGGGCGAGCGCGTGACGGTCACCGCGGCGCCGTTCTATGACAAGGCGAACAAGCGCTGGCGGCTGGGGTTCCGGGAGGGCGGGACGGCGCAGCCCGCCGGCCCGATCCGGGCGAGCGGCCTCGCGCTGAGCGAGATGTGGACGGTGACCAGCGGCACGGTGAGCCGGATCGTGCGGATCTTCATCCCCGAGGACCGCAAGCAGATCCACGGCGTCGTCCAGGCCTACCACACGACCGAGACGGCGTTCGCGCTGTCCACCACCAAGGCGCTGGAGATACTGGCGCTGATCTCGCTCTCGCTCGGCATCGTCAACCTGTTCCCGTTCCTGCCGCTGGACGGGGGCCACATCTTCTGGGCGCTGGCCGAGAAGATCCGCGGCCGGGCGATCTCGTTCGCCACGCTGGAGCGGGCCAGCTTCGTCGGCTTCGCGCTGGTCGTCGGCCTGTTCATCGTCGGCCTGAGCAACGACATCGGCTCGCTCGGCGACGGAGGCCTCCGAGTCAGATAGCGTTCGCCCATGCAGGAGGGCGCGCTTCCCCGGTCCGCCGGCGCGAGCACCGTCGCCGAGGCGTTCCGGATCACCGTCGAGGACCACGCGGACCGCGTCGCGGTCCGCACGCGCGACGACGAGACCTCGCTCACCTGGGCGCAGCTGCGCGACCGGGCGGACGGGCTGTCCGGGACGCTGGCCGCGCTCGGCGTGCGCCGGGGCGACACCGTGGCGCTGATGCTGGGCAACCGGCCCGAGTTCCACGTCGCCGACCTGGCGGCCATGACGCTCGGGGCCACGCCGTTCAGCGTCTACCTCACCTCCTCGCCCGAGCAGGTGGCCTACGTGATCGGCGACGCCGGCGCGCGGGTGGCCATCGTCGAGCCGGCGCTCAAGCCGCTGGTGGAGAACCTGGTCGACCACGTCCTGACCCCGGACGACTGGGAGCTCGACGCCGGCTTCGACGCCGAGCCGCACTGGCGCGCGGTCGCGCCGGAGGACCTGCTGACGCTGATCTACACCTCCGGCACCACCGGCCCGCCCAAGGGCGTGCAGATCAGCCACTTCAACCAGATGTCGGCGGTCCGGATGATCGACGCGAACGTGGCGCTGGACGAGCACTCGCGGGTCATCTCCTGGCTGCCCGCCGCCCACGTGGCCGAGCGCACCGCACACCACTACATCCCGATCGTGTTCGGCACCCAGGTCACCACGTGCCCCGACCCCCGGCAGATCGGCGCCTACCTGCCCGCCGTGCGGCCGACGTGGTTCTTCGCCGTCCCGCGCGTGTGGGAGAAGCTCAAGGGCGCGCTGGAGGCCCGGCTGGAGCCGCCCGCCCGCGAGCTCGTGGCCGAGTCGATGCGCCGCGTCGAGCTCCGCCAGGCCGGCGAGGAC
>JAICUS010000171.1 GCA_025935735.1 Solirubrobacteraceae bacterium
CGGGCTCTGGGTGCGTGTGCGCGCGGGGCGTGGTGTCCGGTTGGGGGTGGGCCGGGCTTGGCCCGGGGGGCGGGGCTCGCCCCCCCCCCCCCCCCCCCCCCGCTTCGTCATGCCCTGACGATCGCCGCGCGGCTATGGCCGGCGGCGGTGATGCGAACCGCCAGGCGGTGCGTCCGGTGGATGCGGACGATCGCCCGGTGGGTGAGCCTCACGCTCACCTTCTTGCTGTGGCCGCCGCGCACGGTGAAGTGGGCGGAGCCGAGCAGCTTGCGCCCCTCGAGCAGCTTGACCGTGCCGCGGCACGTCGAGCCGGCGGGGCAGCTGAGCTTGACCTTCACCCGGCCGTGGGACAGGTGCAGGCGCCCGCGGCCGATGGTCAGGTGGCCGTGGCCGCCGTGGCCGGGGTTCCCGTTGCCGGGGGGCGGGGTGGGGCTGGGCACCGGCTGCGGGCCGGGAGCCGGCGCCGGGGCGGCGGGCTTGGGGAACTCCTCGCCCAGCAGGCGGCCGTCGGCCGCGGTCTGCAGCGCCACCGCGGTGCCGGTCACGCCGCCCGGGCAGGCGGTGCCGTCGGCGGTGAACGGGTTGGCCGTGCAGTCCGAGGAGATCGGCGCGCGCAGGCCGGCCTGGGCCGCGGTGGCCAGCCCGGTGGGCGTGTCGAGCTTGAACACCGGAGCGGCCGCGCCGCCCTCGAAGTGGCCGACGAACGTCTTGGTGGTGCCGTTGACGTCCTCCTGCCACGAGATGGAGGGCTCGTTGCCCAGGAACGTGATGTCCGGGTTGGTCGAGTCGTTGACGGTGTTGGAGATCGGCTGGCCCTGGTTGAACAGCTCGAAGTGCGTGCCGCCGACCAGGCGCGAGACGAAGATCGCGTGCTTGCCGGTGCCGGTGTCCTCGCTCCACACGACCCACGGCGAGGTCACGCCGCCGGGGACGAGGCTGCCGGAGGCCACGCGCGGGTCCTCCGCGTCGTGCGTGGGCACGGCGTTGAGGCTGCACGCGTTCTCGGCGTCGTGGCTCGCCAGGCAGGGATTGGTCGCGTCGAGCGCGCCGGTGCCGGCGTTGCCCACGGCGACCCATTTGAAGCCGCCGTCCTGGGCGGACGTGACCGGGTCGGCGTCCTTGACCGCCTTGGCGGCGAACACCTGCTCGTTGGTCGCGCGGCCCGGCGTGCCGTTGCCCTTCTCGTACCAGACGGCCCACGGCACGGTGTCGCTGGGGCCGGTGAACGCGATGTCGGGCTCGATGCCGTCGCGCCTGGGGTCGACGTTCAGCGACGGGTCGGTCGTGCCCTGGCCGGAGTCCAGGCGCTTGACGCCGGTCGGGACCCAGCAGAACTTGCCCAGGCTGCCGCAGTGCACGTCGGCGTCCTTGGCCGCCCGCGAGACGAAGATCTGGTCCTTGTTGTCGGCGCCGTCGATCTCCTGCCAGGCCACCCACGGCACGGGGTCGGCGCCGGCCACGGTCGCGCCGCCGGCCACCGACGGGTCCTCGGCCTCGCGGTTGGTGTGGATGTTCAGCGAGGGGGCGTGGCCGCCGGCGCTGCGGTCCTGGCCGTCGGGGATCCACACCTTGGCGGCGGCGTCGAAGCGGCTGGCGAAGATGTTCTTGACGTCGCCGAGGTCGTGGTTGGGCTCATACCAGCTGACCCACGGCACGGTGCGGCCGGTGCCGGCGAAGTCGATCGACGGCGCCTCGGCCTCCTGGTTGGGGTCGATGTTCAGCGACGCCGGGAAGCCCTGCGTCGTCCAGCTGCCGTTCTTGAACGCGCGGACGAAGATCTGCTGGCCGGCGCCCGGCACCTTCTGCTCGAACGTGGCCCAGGGCACGTTGACGCCGCCGGCGGCCAGTGAACCGCCGACCACGTCGGAGACTCCGGCGGGCTGGTTCGGGAAGATGCTGTTCGCCGGGTCGTCGTTGACCTGGGGCAGCGGGACCGGCGCGGCGTGGGCGCCGGCCGCGAGGGTGAGCGCGGCGGCCGTGCTCACGGCAGCGGCCGTCGTAGCGCGCATGAGGCGCGACATGGAACTCCTTTGGTGTCGGGGTGGGGTTAGAGGCGGGAGCGGCGCGCGGCGGGCAGCGCGCGCGAGAGCGCGTGCGCGGCCAGTGCGAGCAGCACGACCATCCCGGCCGTCCACAGCCAGAAGGCCGTGGTGCCGGTGTCGACGTCGCCGGGGTGCAGGAGCGGGAGCGCGAGCAGCAGCACGCACCAGGCCGCGAGCGTCACGTAGGGGAGCACGGCCTCGGAGGCGTGGCGCAGCCCGATCGCGCAGGACACGAGCATCGTCCCGAACAGCGCGTACCAGGCGGCGACGACGCGGCCGAGCAGCGGCGTGAGCAGCCACGGCCAGTGCTTGCCGACGGCGACCGGCGCGGCGTACAGCGCGATGGCGCCGGCGAGCAGCAGCGCGCCGATGACGGCGCTGAGGAGCTTCGTGGTCCGCAGGGTGGGATCCGCGGCGGGCCGCGACTCCGCGGCGCGGCGCTGGCGGTAGACGAGGATCGGCACGGCCAGCGGGACGCCGGCGTAGACGATCACCCACACCCACGTCGGCGGGTAGTCGAACTTGAACTTCCCGTGGTGGACGATCGTGGCCACCAGCAGGGAGGTGGCGAGCACCCACAGCGCGGGCGGCAGCGTCTGCAGCGAGCGCCAGCGCTTGGTCGCGCCGAGCACCAGCCCGGTGACCAGCGTCCCGGCCAGGAAGCCGGCGCCGATGAACGCCGCGCTCACCGGCGGCTTGATCGACCAGGCGTAGTGCGTGAGGGCCTGCGAGGGCACCAGATAGAGGAACGCGCCGTTGGCCAGCGCGAGCACGAACAGCACCCAGATCCCGGCGCGCGTCAGGGCGAGCAGGCGGCCGGCGGGGGGCAGCGGACGGGGCACGAGCGCAAGCCTCTCAGGCAGGGCCCGCACGTGGAAGGGGTTCGCGAGACAGGGCACGGGCGGCAGACTGCCGGTCGGGGCGCGGGCGCGGTATCCGGGAACTCCCTGAACTTGAGCCGGGCGGCGTTCAGGGGGATCATCTGGGGGATGCCGAGCCACCAGACCATGCGGCTGAGCGCCGGCCGGCACCGCTCGCCGTCCGTCGGGGCGTGCGTGATGGAGCTGGCGTCGATGCTCGCCGAGGAGCCGTTCAGCGACCGCTCGGGCACCGTCTCGCCGGTCGTCGGCGCGTTCCTGCGCACCTACAACGACGGCGTCGGCGACGGCCGCCGCCAGGACCTGATCCCGATCGCCCCGCTGATCGTCGGCTCCGCCGGCTCGCGCGCGCTGGAGGACGAGCGCGCCGCGCGCTGCCTGCGCTTCGCCCGCGAGCTCGGCGGCGCGCTGCCGCGCGGCCGCGCGGCGCTGGGCATGGCCACGCCCGAGGCCGCGGGCACGTGGGCGGCGCTGGCCGCGCTGCGCGGCGGCGTCGACGACCGCCGCCACGGCCGCGTGCTGGCGTTCGTGCGCGAGCTGGCCGAGCTGCGCACGCGCCCGCGGGGACGCTTCGCCCGCCTGCTGGGCGACCCGGCGGCGGCGATCACGGCCGCGCTCGAGCGCGAGCCGGTGGCGCGCTGACGCCAACTTTCATCGTCCTCTCAGACATCTCCTGAGTGAATCGCTGACTGGTGCGCGAGGACGCGCACCAGTCCGAGGAGGGACGGCATGGTGATTCGCTGGGGCGGCGGGCTGGTCGTAGGGATGCTGGCGGTCGGGGCGCTCGCCGTGGGAGCGCAGAGATCGGCGCCGTCGCACGCGCCCGCATGGGCGGCGAAGGACCTCACGGGCAGCGCCGTGCTGGGCGGGGAGGTGCCGCTGTCGCTGGGCAATGGCAGCGCGACCCTCATGCGGCCGCACCCGGCGAACGCGCGCCTGAAGGTGAACTTCGCCTTCCCGCTGCGCGACCGCGCGGGGCTCGACGCGCTGATCGCGTCGCACCGCGCGCTCCCGCGCGCGAAGCTCTATGACCGCTTCTCGCCGCCGCGCGACCAGGTGGCCGCGCTGGCGGGCTGGCTGAAGGCCAACGGCTTCACGGTCACCCACGCCGGCGCCGACCGGATGGCGCTGACCGCGACGGCGACCACCGCGCAGGTCGAGCGCACGCTGCACGTGCAGATCAACGACTACCTGCGCCGGGGCTACACCTGGCACGGCGTCAAGGTCAAGCCGTACGTCTTCTACGCCAACACCGGCAGCCCCACGGTGCCGGCCCGGCTCGGCCTGCAGACGATCTCCGGGCTGACCAGCGTCAGCCGCTTCTTCACCAACGCGCAGCTGGCCGCGGCGAACGGCGCGCCGCCGATCGTCGTCCCGCCGGCCAAGAAGAACGCCACCGCCGGCGCGGACTTCCGCTCGGGCGGCTACTTCCCGAGCGACCTGCGCGCGATGTACGACATCGCCGGGCACGGCTTCGACGGGACCGGCCAGACGGTCGGCTTCACGCTGTGGGGCGCCGGCGAGCGCCAGAACGCGTTGAGCCAGTACGCGCAGACCACCGGCGACCAGCCGATCACGGTCGACCCCGACTGCGTGGCCGCCGGGACCACGCCGACCACGCCGGGCTCGTGCGAGAGCCTGCAGGTCGCGCCCGACCACCTGGTGACCATCCTCGAGAACGGCAACCACGCCAACGCGGACGGCGACTACGCGTCCAACGTCGAGACCGCGCTGGACGTCGAGCAGGCGCACGGCATGGCCACGCACGTGGCGATGAAGTACTACGACGCCGACTGCGCCCCCGACCCGACCCCGGGCAGCGGCAACAGCGACAGCGACTGCAACGGCTCCGACGTCGGCCTCGAGGACGCCGTCGAGGACGCGGCCAGCGACCCGACGCTGCACTCGATCTCCAACTCCTGGGGCTACGCCGGCGATCCCGAGTTCGGCGCGAACGACCCGTTCAAGCGGACGATCGAGAACAGCTTCGCGCTCGCCGCCGCCGCCGGCACCACCTTCTACTTCTCCACCGGCGACTTCGGCACGACGATGTCCGGCTTCCCGGCCGACAGCCAGTACGTCGTCTCGGTCGGCGGCACGTCGCTGTACTCGACGAGCGACCCGTCCAAGCGCGCCACGGCGACCACCTGGTCGGCCGCCGGCAGCTGGTGCTCGAACATCGTCGCCCGCCCGAGCTGGCAGGACGTCCCGCAGGTCGACGGCGCGGCGCCGTGCGCGGGGCGCGTGATCCCGGACATCTCCGCGGTCGCCGACCCGCAGACGGGCGTCAAGTTCATCTCGACGCGCGACAACAACGGCGGCGTGGTCAACGGCCAGGTGGGCGGCACGTCGCTCTCCGCGCCGCTGCTGAACGGCATGCAGGCGGTCACCCAGAGCTTCCTGGCCGCCCAGAGCTATCCGGGCGCCAAGCCGGCCATCGGCTTCGCCGCCCCGGTGATCTACGGGCTGGGCACCGGCGGGCACGCCGACAGCTACTACCGCGACGTCCAGTGCGGCAACACCGCCTACCGGCCGGCCGGCCCGAACGGCGACGCCGCCGGCGCGGGCTGGGACCCGGCCACCGGCTGGGGCGAGCCCGACTGGTTCAACTTCGCCACGGGCTACGCGATGGCGCTCGGGGCGACCGGGCTGAGCGTCCCGGCGTCGCTGGCCACGCACTACAACTGGAGCTGCGCCCGGACGCCGACCAACGCGAGCGAGCGCGCGGTGTCCTTCGGCTCCTCGTCGGTCGGCTACTCGGCCGGCTCCACCGAGAGCAGCCCCTACTACGCGCAGAACCCGGTGACCGGCATCCTGCCGGCGGGCGCGTGGGGCGCGGTCAACACGATCCTCAAGACCACCGACGGCGGCAGGAGCTGGTTCCCGTCCAACGCGGACATGATCGGCGTGGCCTGCCCGAGCGCCTCCGCCTGCGTGGAAGTCGGCGACGGCGGCCGGATCCGCACCACGTCCGACGGCGGCGCGACCTGGACCGACGCGGCGAGCGGCTTCAACAAGATGCTCACGCAGGTGCAGTGCCCGACCGCCGGCGTCTGCTACGCGGCGGGCGACCGCGGCGTGGTCCTGCGCTCGGCCGACGGCGGCCACACGTGGGCGAACCCGTCCACTGGCGTCTCCACCAACCCGAGCAATCCGATCTACGGGCTCTCCTGCCCGAGCGTGAACACGTGCTACGGGTCCGACGAGTACGCCCACGTGTTCAAGACGACCGACGGCGGGGCGACGTGGGCGCAGCAGCGCACCCCGGTGACCACGCCGGGGATCGACGTGGCGGGCTCCGGCGGACCGCAGCCGTTCGCCGGCCTGTTCGGGATCTCCTGCGTCAGCGACACGACGTGCGTGGCCGTCGGCGGGTTCCCGCCGACCGGTACGGACGCGCCGATCGTGGCCACCGATGACGGCGGGCAGACGTGGGTCCGGGAGACGAGCAACAGCGGCGCCGGCAACTGGCTGCAGTCGGTGTCCTGCGTCGCCGGCAGCACGACGTGCTACGCGGTCGGCCGCAACGGCACGATCGTGATGACGAGCGACCTGGCGAGCTGGACGAAGCTGACGAGCAACGCCACCGGCATGCTCAACAGCATCAGCTGCACGAGCACCACGGCGTGCGTGGCCACCGGCCAGAACGGCACGGTCGACGTGCTCGCCGGCACGACCTGGACGGCGACCACCGGCAGCGCCGGCGGCGCGTACCTGGCCGGCGTCACCTGCCTGAACGCGACGACCTGCACGACCGTCGGGCGCAACGGCGTCACGCTCGCCACCACCGACGGGACGAGCTGGACCCAGCAGGCCGGCGGCGGCACGACGCAGCAGATCAACGGCATGTCCTGCCCGTCGGCGTCCGCCTGCTTCGCGGTGGGCAACGGCGGCACGATCCTGTCGACCACGAACGCCGGCCAGACCTGGCTGGCCCAGACCAGCGGCACGACGAGCACGCTCAGCGGCGTCTCCTGCACGTCGGCGACGGCGTGCACGGCGGTCGGCGCGGGCGGCGTGAGCGTGTACACCGCGGACGGCTCCACCTGGTCGGCCGGCAGCGGCTCCGGGACGAGCTCGCTGCTCGGCGTCTCGTGCGCGGGCGGCTCGTGTACGGCGGTGGGCGCGGGCGGGACGATCGTGGCGAGCGCCGACGGCGGCGCCACCTGGACGGCCCAGACGAGCGGCACGACCGCGTCGCTGAACGCGGTCAGCTGCAGGCCTGGCGCGTGCTATGCCACGGGCGCGGTGTCCAACGGCAGCGCGGTGGTGCTGCGCGGCGCCGGCGGCAGCTGGACGGCGCAGAGCAGCCACGCGCCGCTGGCGCTGAACGGCATCGCCTGCCTCGACGCGCTGCAGTGCTTCGCCGGCGGCTCGACCGGCACGGTGGTGACCACGACCGACGGCGGCGCGACCTGGACCCAGCAGGACGACCCGCTGAGCGGCGCGACGCCGGCGCTCAACGCGGGCGGCGGGGCCACGGCCACCAACAACGTGACCGTCAACGCCGCGGCCTGCAACGCCGGCCGCTGCGTGTTCGGCACCGGCGCGGGCGGCGACGAGATGACCTCGCCGCTGGTGGTGGTGACGGTCAAGACGACGACGCCGTACGGCGCGCAGTCGTTCTCGCTGCCGGCCGGCAGCTCCGCGCTGTCGGTCTCGCCGGCCTCCGAGGCGGCCGACCTGCAGGGGACGCTGACCTGCACGGTGGACACGAGCCGCTTCGTCCCGGGCACCACCCAGAACCCGATCACCGGCTGCAACGGCCTGTCCGATCCGGGCTTCAGCGTCGTCTACGACTTCGCGGACAGCACGGACCAGGTCGTGTTCCCGTCGGGGTCGACCGGGGTCGGCGGCACCGTGCCGGCCACGCTGTCGCTGGCGCTGGGCGCGCCGGCGAGCTTCGGCGCGTTCCAGCCGGGCGTGGCGCACGACTACCTGGCCCAGACCACGGCGACGGTGACGTCGACCGCGGGCGACGCGACGCTCAGCGTGTCCGACCCGGACACCGTCGCGCCGGGCCACCTGGTCAACGGCGCGTTCGTCATGCCGCAGCTGCTGCAGGTCGGGGCGGCCCGGCCGGGCGGCATCCTGGCCTACAACCCGCTGGCGGCGTCGCCGCTGGCGCTGCTGACCTACAACGTCCCGGTCAGCAACGACGTGCTGACGATCGGCTTCAAGCAGCCGGTCGCCGCCAATGACGCGCTGCGGACGGGGTCCTACTCGAAGACCCTGACGTTCACGCTGTCGACGACGCAGCCGTAGTGGCCGCGGGGGCGCCGCCGGGGGCGGCGCCCCCGCTCTGTCTCACGCCGGGGCGGGCGCCGCGGCGGGCGCGGGCGCGATGCCGCGGCGGCGGATCAGCAGCCCGCCGGCGCTCGCACCGGCGGCGGCCAGCGCGGCCCCGGCGAGCAGCGCGGTGTGCATGCCGTCGACGTAGTCGGTGGGCGAGCCGCCGCTGAGCAGGTCGCCCGCGGGGATCAGCGCGCCGAGCGCGGCGACGCCGACCGAGATGCCCGCCTGGCGGAACGTGTCGTTGATGCCGGCGGCGAGCCCGCTCTGCTCCGGCGGCACGGTGCCGAGCGCGACGGCGCTGACCGACGGGTTGAACAGCCCGGTGCCGACGAGCGCGAGCGTGATGCCGGGGAGCAGCACGGTCCACGACGAGTCGACCTGGGCGACGGTCAGCATCGCCATCCCGGCGGCGACCAGGATCAGGCCGCCGCTGATCAGCACGCCCGGGTGGACCTTCGCGTTCAGCTTGGCCGTGAAGCCGGAGACGACGACCATCACGAGCGTGCTCGGCACGAACACCAGACCGGCGTCGATGGCGGAGAGCCCGAGCACGTTCTGCAGGTAGAGCGAGCAGTAGATGTAGATCGCGAAGAACGAGCCGGAGATGGCGAACGCCGTGAGCTGGGCGCCGGTGAAGGGCGCGGAGCGCAGGAGCTCGAGCGGGAGCATGGGGGCCTTGCTCCGCGCCTCGATGACCACGAAGGCGATCAGCAGGACGGCGGCGCCGCCGAGCTCGGCCACGATCGGCGCGCTGCCCCAGCCGTCCTCGTTGCCGCGCAGCAGCCCGAGCACGAGCAGGAACAGCCCGGCGGTCAGCGTGGCCAGGCCGGGGAGGTCGACCTTCGCCGCCCGCGGGTTGCGCGACTCCTTGACGTGCTTGCCGGTCGCGTAGAGGGCGGCGGCGCCGATCGGCAGGTTGACCAGGAACACCCAGCGCCAGCCGAGGCCGGTGGTCAGGGCGCCGCCGACCGCGGGGCCGACGGCGAACGACGCGCCGATCGTCGCGCCATAGGCGGCCAGCGCCCCGGCCCGCTCGCGCTCGGACGGGAACGCGTCGGCGAGCAGCGCGAGGGAGGTCGCGAACAGGATCGCCGCGCCGAGGCCCTGCACGGCCCGCGCGGCCTCGAGCATGCCGATGCTGCCGGCGGCCGCGCACAAGGCCGACGCGGCGGTGAACAGCACGAGCCCGGAGGCGAACACGCGCTTGCGGCCGAAGCGGTCGGCCAGCGCCCCGGCGGTGAGCACGACCGACGCGAGCGCCAGCGTGTACGCGTCCACCACCCACTGCAGCCCGCCGATGCCCGTGTGGAGCTCGGCGCCGATCGACGGCAGCGCGGTGTTCACCACCGCGATGTCCAGCATCAGGATCGCGGTGGCGGCGCACACCACCGCGAGCGTCCAGCGTTGCACGGTTGACACTTCGGGTCCTTTCGGGAGAACTGGGGAGGAGCGGGAGACTGCCCGGGCAGGCTTGCCGTGGGGTTGTCGCCACGTTGCCGCTGCGGCCCTCCGCCACCGTGCGGGCGGGTTCGGCGAACTGCGGCTGGGTAGGGGGAAGGTCGGCCTTGGGTCCGGTAGCCAGGGTCGAGTGTGCGCGTTTGGAGCTCGTCCACGCGTGAACCGATCAGAACCGCACGCGGGGAGGATGCACCCCTTTCACGTGTGTGAATCTAGTCGCGCATCGCGCGCCTAAACTGACTCAACCGGAATAGTCGGGATTCAGAAGCGATCACTCGGCCCGTCCGGACCGCCCGGAGGGACCACCGCCCTACCCAGCAGGCAGTTCGTCGGGCCCGCCGAGCGACTTCTCGTAGACCACCAGGTCACACGGCACGCCCAGCCGCGGCGCGATCTCGGGATACGCGCTCCCGAACTCCGCCCGTCCCACCACCCGGTAGCCCAGCCGGGTGTACCACTTGTGCAGCCGCTCCTTGGCGGGATGCGTCCCGACCCGCGGGACGAGCAGCTCGAGCCGCATCGCGTCCGCGCCACGCGCCCGCGCCGTCTCCTCGGCGAACGCGACCAGCGCGCGGCCCACTCCCCGGCCTGCGGCGGCGGGCGCCACGGCGAGCAGCCCC
>JAICUS010000762.1 GCA_025935735.1 Solirubrobacteraceae bacterium
CGCCCCCCGGGGCGGCAACGTCGAACCCGTAGCGGTAGCCGCGCAGCCCGGGCATCTTCGCCGCCAACCCGAGGTGCGTCTCCTCGTAGTAGGTGCGGAAGTGGTCCGGGTCGGTGGGCGGCGGATAGAGGACGAGAAGCCGGTGCATGCCGTCAGATCCTGCCAAACCGCGGGATCAGGCGTCGGGTCGGCGGGCGCCGGAAGCCCTGCTGGGCGAGCGCGGAGTTGACGGCGACGAGTGCCGCCTCGGAAGCCAGGCCGGCGAGGCCGAGGGCGTTGAGGCGGCGCTTCATCCGGCGGGCGTCGTCGCTCGCGGCGGGCGCGACGTGGTCGCCGTCGGCCAGCGGCACGGCGCCGCCGGGCGCCTTGCGGGCGAAGCGCATGCCCTCCAGCGCGGTGGCGAAGCCGGTGACCGCGACCGCGCCGACGAGCACGTCCTTGGCCCGGGCCAGCCGGCGCTCGGCGTCCGACAGCTGCGAGTCGGCCGACTCGCGCGCCCGCGCGCCCGTCCAGCCGGCCATCACGGCCAGCACCGAGAGCGAGTTGACCGTGCCGTAGCGACGCCAGGCGGCGTTGACGAGCTTGCCGCGCTCGGCCTCGTCGCTGATCTCGGTGACGCTCGGGTGCAGCGCGAGGCGCCCGAACATGTTGCCGCCGAGCAGGCCGGCGAGCCCGATGTCGTGCGCGGCCCGCCCGAGCTGGCTCAGCGGGACCGGTGGAGCGGGGACGGAAGCCATGCCCGGAACCTTGCCCGCCCAGCCCTGGCCAAAACGCCCACCGCGCCATAGGGTCGCTCCATGACCCGCCGCCGGTGGCCCGAAAAGGACGACAGGGAGCGGGTCGCTCGATGACCCGCCGCCGGTGGCCCGAAGAGGACGAGGAGCGGGCGCACCGCGAGAGCCCGGCGGCGACGATGCGCGACGACGCGGCGGCGCAGCTGCTGCGCCTGCAGGCGACGGCCGGCAACGCGGCGGTCGCGCGCGCCGTGCGGGCCGGGCGGCTGCCGGCGCTCGCCCGCGACCTCGCGCCGCTCGTGCCGGCGATCGCGCCGCAGCCGATGCCGGCGGCCATCGCCATGCGGGTCTCGGCCTACCTGGAGACGATGCGGCTCTCGATCCAGCTGCGCAACGAGGCCGGCACGATCTCGATGCCCGAGCTGGTGAACCTGGTGCGCCAGAACGTGCCCGAGGCGCTGCAGGCCACGCCGTACCAGATCGAGGTGGTGATCGCCGAGACGCTCGGGAGCGACACGCCGCCGGCCGCCCGGGCGACCCAGAGCGCGGACGGGCGCAGCGCGCAGCTGGAGGCGTCGATCCTCAACCACCTCCCCAAGCCGCCGAAGGAGCTCAAGCTCTACGCCGGCCCGGGCTCGCTCAGCTTCTCCCTCAGCGGCGTCGAGGCGGCGGTCAAGGCCGGCCCGGTCACCGCGACCGCCACCCAGGACGGCGCCACCGTCAAGGTCAAGGACGGCGACGCCTCGGTCACGGGCACGGCCTCCTTCCAGGGCGACGCGTTCGGGCTGAAGGCCTCGATCGGCGGCGCCTCGTTCGACGCCAGCGTCCACAAGGACTCGACGACCAAGCAGTGGTCGAAGTGGCAGGCGTCGGTGAAGATCCCGATCGCCGGCGGCGAGACCGTCGAGGAGCGGCCGCCGACGGAGGAGATCACCGCGAGCGTGATGAAGGCGCAGGCGGCGATCGCCGACGTGATCGCGCATTTGCAGGCCGGCGGCAGCCCCACCGACGACTTCGTCAAGCAGAAGATGGGCGACATCAAGCCGGCCATCTCGAAGGTCTCCGGCGCGGTCGAGCAGCGCAAGGGCCCGCAGGCGTCGGTGAAGCTGAGCGTGGGCTCCGGCGACCCGAAGCTCGGCAGCTACGGGATGGTCTCGCTCGTCATCAACTTCTAGAGGTGGCCCTGGTCGTTCCAGGTGACCAGCGCCCAGCCGGTGAAGGCCACGCCGTCGATGTCCCAGGTCCCGCGGTGCTCGAAGATCGAGATGCCGGTGTTGGCGTGCGAGACGCGGTAGAGGACCGGCAGGTGCTCGGGGCCGAAGGCCTCGCCGAACAGCGAGCTGCCCAGGAACCAGTGCATGAAGCCCCAGTGGCTGACGCACAGGATGCGCTCGGAGGCGCGGGCCGCCAGCCGCTCCTGCACGCGCTCGACCCGCCCGATCACGTGGTCGAAGGACTCCGCGCCCGGCTCGGCGAACGACCGCTCGGCACCCGGCATCCAGGTGATCGTGCCGGTCTTTCCGAACTCCGGCGCGGACGCGTAATAGGCGTCTGACTGCTTGACCTCGTGCAGGTCCTCGTCGGTCTCGATCGGCAGCCCGCCGAGCACGTCGGAGATGGCCTGCGCCGTCTCCTGCGCGCGGCGGTAGTGCGAGGCGACGATGACCTCGATCCCCTCGCCGCGCAGCCGCTCGCCGACGCC
>JAICUS010000281.1 GCA_025935735.1 Solirubrobacteraceae bacterium
GAGCAGGCTCATGCCGCCACCTCAGCGGTCAGCGCGTCCAGGCGCGCGGCGGTCAGCTCCAGCCAGCGCAGGTCCGCCTCGAGGTGGAACAGCGCGTGGTCGCACACCAGCTGGTCGGCGATGTCGCCGGCGGCCTTGCGGCGAGTCAGCTCGCGCATCGCCCGCAGGTGCTCGGCGCGCTGGGCGTCGAGGATCTCCTGCGCGCCGCGGCCGGTCAGCAGCGCGAGCGCGACCTTGGCGTAGAGCGTGCTCTGCAGGTAGAGCTCGGGCGGCTCGGGCTCGGCCAGCCAGCGGTCGACGTCCGCCACACCGGCCTCGGTGATCGCGTAGCGCTTGCGCTCCGGGCCGCCGCCGGGCTCGGTGCCGTCCACCTCGACGAGCCCGCGCTTGAGCAGACGGGCCAGCGTGGCGTACACCTGCCCGTACTGCAGCGGCCGGTCGCGGCCGAAGCGCTCGTCGTAGACGCGCTTGAGGTCGTACCCGTGGCGCGGCTGCTCCTCGAGCAGCCCCAGGAAGGTCTGGCCGACTGACATGCCGTCACTATACACCGCGTGTATAGACGGCGTCTATAGCCAGCGGGAGAGGTACTCCTCCTGCTCGGGCGTGAGCGCGTCGATCGACACGCCGAGCCCCGCCAGCTTGAGCGTCGCCACCTCGTGCTCGATGGCGTCGGGGACCGGGTGCACGCCCGGAGTCCACTCACCGGTGGCCAGCGCCTCCGCCGCCAGCGCCTGCAGGGCGAAGGAGACGTCCATGACCGCGGCGGGATGGCCGGCGGCGGCGGCCAGGTTCACCACCCGGCCCCCGGCCAGGAGGTTCAGCGCCCGGCCGTCGGGCAGCTCGTGGCGCTCGACCAGCGGCAGGATCTCGCGCACCGACGCCGCCGCGGCGCGCAGGTCGGCCACCGAGATCTCCACGTCGAAGTGGCCGGCGTTCGCGAGCACCGCGCCGTCCTTCATGCGGGCGAAGTGCTCGCTCGCCAGGACGTCGCGCACGCCGGTGAGCGTGATGAAGACGTCGCCGCGCTCGGCCGCGTCCAGCGACGGCATCACGGCGAAGCCGGCCATCCGCGCCTCCAGCGCGCGCAGCGGGTCGACCTCGCAGACGATCACCGACGCGCCGAGCCCCTGGGCGCGCAGCGCGACGCCGCGGCCCGTCCAGCCGTAGCCGAGGACGACGACGGTCTGGCCGGCCAGCAGGATGTTGGTGGCGCGGACGATCCCGTCGAGCACCGACTGGCCGGTGCCGAAGCGGTCGTTGATCGCCCGCTCGGCCCGGGCCTCGTTGACGGCGATCACCGGCACCGCGAGCCGCCCCGAGGCCTCCAGCGCCCGCAGCCGCACGAGCCCGGTCGTGGTCTCCTCGGTGCCGCCGAGCATGCCGGCGGCGAGGTCGCCGGCGTGCAGCGCGCCGAGCAGGTCGGCGCCGTCGTCGAGCGTGATCCGCGGCCGGCGCGCCACCACGGCGGCCACGGCGTCCGCCCACTCGTCCGGCCTGCCGGCGTGGACCTCCGCCTCCGCCGCCAGCGCCGTCGCCACGTCGTGCTGGGTGGCGAACGGGTTGGAGGCGCACAGCGCGACCTCGGCGCCGCCGGTCTGCAGCGTGCGCACGAGGATCGCCGTCTCGGAGGTCACGTGCAGGCACGCGCCGACGACGACGCCCGCGAGCGGGCGCTCGCGGGCGAAGCGCTCGCGGATCGAGCGCAGGACGGGCATCTGCCCGTCCGCCCACTCGATGCGAGCCCGGCCGGAGTTAGCCCCTGTGGGCATCCGGCCCACATCCCACGCGCGCCTCCAGCGGCCGATTAATAGCGATAGTGGTCGGCCTTGTACGGCCCCTCGACGGGCACGTCGATGTACGCCGCCTGGTCGGGCGTGAGCTCGGTCAGCCGCACGCCGAGCGCGTCGAGGTGCAGCCGCGCCACCTTCTCGTCGAGGTGCTTGGGCAGCACGTAGACCTTCCGCTCGTACTCGCCCTGCTTCGTGAACAGCTCGATCTGGGCGATCGTCTGGTTGGTGAACGAGTTGGACATCACGAACGACGGGTGGCCGGTCGCGTTGCCGAGGTTCAGCAGCCGGCCCTCGGAGAGCACGATGATCGTGTGGCCGTCCGAGAAGCGCCACTCGTGGACCTGCGGCTTGACCTCGGTCTTCTCGATCCCGCCGAGCTTGGCCAGCCCGGCCATGTCGATCTCGTTGTCGAAGTGGCCGATGTTGCCCACGATCGCCTGGTGCTTCATCCGGGCCATGTCGCCGGCCTTGATGACGTCGCGGTTGCCGGTGCAGGTGATGAAGATGTCGGCGGTCTCGACGACGTCCTCGAGGCGGGCCACCTGGTAGCCCTCCATCGCCGCCTGCAGCGCGCAGATCGGGTCGATCTCGGTGACGATCACCCGCGCGCCCTGGCCGCGCAGCGACTCCGCGCAGCCCTTGCCGACGTCGCCGTAGCCGAGCACGACCGCGACCTTGCCGCCGATCATCACGTCGGTGCCGCGGTTGATGCCGTCGATCAGCGAGTGCCGGCAGCCGTAGAGGTTGTCGAACTTGGACTTGGTGACCGAGTCGTTGACGTTGATCGCCGGGAACAGCAGCTTCCCCTGGGAGGCGAACTGGTAGAGCCGGTGCACGCCGGTGGTGGTCTCCTCGGTCACGCCCTTGATGCCGTCGGCCGCCCGGGTCCACTTCTGCGGGTCGGCGGCGAAGCCGCGGGTCAGCGTCTCGAGGATGATCCGGAACTCGTCGTTGTCCGCCGTGGAGGGGTCCGGCACCGCGCCCGCCGCCTCGAACTCCACGCCCTTGTGGATCAGCAGCGTGGCGTCGCCGCCGTCGTCGAGGATCATGTTCGGGCCATCCCCGTCCGGCCAGGTCAGCGCCTGCTCGGTGCACCACCAGTACTCCTCGAGCGTCTCGCCCTTCCAGGCGAACACGGGGATGCCGGCCTCGGCGATCGCCGCCGCGGCGTGGTCCTGGGTGGAGAAGATGTTGCACGAGGCCCAGCGGACCTGCGCGCCGAGCGCCACGAGCGTCTCGATCAGCACCGCCGTCTGGATCGTCATGTGCAGCGAGCCGGTGATCCGCGCGCCCTTGAGCGGCTGCGCGTCCGCGTACTCGGCGCGGGTGGCCATCAGGCCCGGCATCTCGTGCTCGGCGAGCTGGATCTCCTTGCGCCCGTAGGCGGCAAGGCCGATGTCGGCGACCTTGTAGTCGGGCGTCGTGGCGGTGGCGGTCATACGGTCTCCGGTGTCGGGGAAAGGGCGGCGAGCAGCCGCTGGTGCTTCTCCTGCTCGAAGCGCAGCCAGTCGGCGCTGGCCACGCCGGCGGGACGCTCGACGGGAGCGTCCAGCCACGCGTCGGTGGCCCGGCGCAGCCCCGCCTCGTGGCGCAGGCGCAGCGCGAACGCGAGGTCGGACAGGCCGATCTCGTGCTCGTCCAGCAACTCGCGGAGCGTTCTCAGGCGCTGCAGCTCGGCGGGGCCATAGAGGCGGTAGCCGGACGGCGAGCGCTCGGGCTCAACGAGTCCGACGCGCTCCACGTAGCGGAGCATGCGAGCCGACCAGCCGGTCGTCTCCGCCGCTTCGTGGATCGTCAGCGCGTCCATCTGCCGCCAGTGTAGCGGTACCCTGACACAACTGTGTCAAGGTTTCGACGACCCGCGGGTCGAACTGGCTGCCGGCACAGCGGCGGAGCTCGGCCAGGGTCTCGTCGACCGTCATCGGGGCCTTGTACGGGCGGCGGCTGAGCATGGCGTCGAAGGCGTCGCAGGCGCACACGATGCGGGCGCCGAGCGGGATCTCCTCGCCCATCAGGCCGTCCGGGTAGCCGCGGCCGTCCCAGCGCTCGTGCGAGGAGCGGACCAGGCCGGCGACCGGCCGCATGCTGTCCGCCGCGGCCAGGATGCGCTCGCCCACGACGGTGTGCTGGCGCATGATCTCCCACTCGACGTCATCGAGCGGGCCGGGCTTGTGCAGGATCGTGTCGGGGACGGCGACCTTGCCGATGTCGTGCAGCTCCGCGGCGCGGACGAGCACGTCGAGCGCCTCGGCGTCGAGGCCGATCCGGCGCCCGACCGCCATCGCCAGGTCCGCGACGCCGTTGGCGTGGTCATCGAGCTCGGGCTCGCGCTCGGCCATCACCCGGACGAGCAGGTCGCGCGCCTGGCCGCGGCTGCCGCCGCGCCGGCGGCGCTTGCGGGCGTACATGCGGGCGTCGGCGAGCCGCAGCGCCTCGGTGGCGTCGCCGGCGTCGTCCGGCACGACCACCAGGCCGAACGAGGCGGTGACCGAGAAGCCGTCGCCGTGCTCGCTCAGCGCGTCGACCGCCTCCTGGACGAGCGCGTCGTCGTCGGTCAGCGCGCGGTCGACCAGCAGGCAGAACTCGTCGCCGCCCAGCCGGTAGGCGCGCCCGCCGATCGCTGCGAGGGCGGGCGCCAGCCGGCGCAGCAGCGCGTCGCCCGCGGGGTGGCCGAAGGCGTCGTTGTAGTCCTTGAAGCCGTCGAGGTCGAAGAAGACGAGCGTGTGGCGGCCGCGGCCGCAGGCGAGGTCCAGGTCAGCGACGAGCGCGCGGCGGTTGGGCAGCTCGGTCAGCTTGTCGGTCATCGCCTCGCGCCGCGAGCTGCGCACCAGCCGGAAGTTCTCGCGCAGCATCAGCAGCGCGCGGACCATGCCGGTGAGCAGCGCGGCGCCGGACAGCACGACCGCCAGCGGGCCGCGGTGGACGAGCCCGGCCTGGACGAGCACGCCGATGGCGAGCGCCGAGCAGACGATCGGCACCATGGAGACGCTCCAGGCGACGTGCGCGGGCGAGGCCGGGCGGCGCGGCTGCCAGGCGGCCGCGGCCACGAGGATGAACGACAGCGGCCACATCGTGTCCAGCCAGCCGCCGCCGATGCCGTAGCTGCCGGTCGACTCCTGGTAGACGTAGATCCCGTCGGCGAGCGCCGACACCGCCATGCCGGCGGCGAGCACGCTCCAGGCGCGGCCCGGTCGCCAGCCGGTGGCGAAGAACGTCACGGCGACGAGCACGAGCAGCAGCAGGTCGCAGACCAGGTAGCCCAGCGTCGTGCCGACGACCGCGGCGCCGCCGTGGGTGGCGGCCTTGACGGGCTCGAACACCGCGCCGGCGGTCAGGGCGGCGAAGGTCAGGCCGGCGTTGATCCCGTCGATGGCCAGCCAGGCGGGCCACGGGCGGACGCGGGCGCGCAGGAGCAGCGCGAGGCCGGCGTAGAGGAAGACGTACTGGGCGCCGTAGAACGCGTCGCCGATGTTGGGGAACGGCGGGTCGTCGAGGTGGTTGAGGTAGACCGTCCACGCCAGGTCGCCGAGCGCGTACATCAGCAGCCCGATGGTCACGAAGGTCCAGCCGGCGCGGTCGCGCCGCACGGCGATCGCCCGCCAGGCGGTGAGCGCCACCGCGCCCGCCTCCAAGCCGGTGTAGAGCCAGTCCGTGAACCACTGCGGCGCGCCATGGAAGGCGCAGGCCAGGTGCACGGCGAGGCCGAGGGACAGGACCGCGAAGGCGCCGCGGCGGATCCGGACGTGAGAGTGCACCACTCCGGGCCATCGGCGGAAGGCCGCGCGGCTTGAGTCGACCGGTCACCAACCAACCGGCTCGTCGCGCGCCCGGTAGGTTGCCCCGTCATGGCAAGTGGAGCGCGGACGATCGTGGAGCTGCTCGAGCGAGCGGGCGTGGAGGTCTGCTTCGGGCTGCCGGGCGTGCACAACCTGGCGCTGTGGGAGGCGCTGCGGGAGTCGTCGATCCGGCTGGTCGGGGTGCGGCACGAGCAGGCGGCGGCGTACGCGGCCGACGGCTACGCGCGCGCGACGGGGCGGCTGGGCGTGGCGCTGACCACCACCGGGCCGGGGGCGGCGAACACGCTGGGGGCGGTCGGCGAGGCGTGGGCGTCGCGCTCACCCGTGTTGGTGGTGGCCACCGACATCCCCTCCACGCTCCGGCGCCCCGGCGAGTACCGCGGCGTGCTGCACGAGACGGCCGGCCAGGCGGACATGTTCGTGCCGGTGGTGAAGTCGGTGCACGTGGCGGCGACGGCCGAGGCGGTCGGCGAGTGCGCGGCGGCGGCGATCCTGTCGGCGGTCTCCGCGCCCACGCGGCCGGCCTATCTCGAGATCCCGACCGACCTGCTGGCGGCCCCGGCGGGCGGCGACGCTCCGCCCGGCGGCATCGCGCGCAACGCGGTGACCACCGTGAACGGACGCGCGCTCGCGGCCGCGCTCGACGACGCCGTGGCCGCGTTGGACGGCGCGCGCCGTCCGCTGATATGGGCCGGCGGCGGGGCGCGGGACGCGGGCGAAGCGCTCGGGCAGCTGGCGGCGCGGCTGGGCGCGCCGGTCATCACGACCTACGGCGCCGCGGGCGTGCTCGCGCCGGGGCACCCGTGGCTGGTCGGGCTGCCGCCGCACGTCGAGCCGGCCGGGCGGCTGTGGGACGAGGCCGACGTCGTGCTGGCGGTCGGCTCGGACCTCGACGGCGTGCAGACGCAGAACTTCCTCCAGCCGCAGCCGGACACGCTGATCGCCGTCGGACTGGAGGCTCCGGGCAACTACCGCGTGGACGTCTTCCTGCAGGGCGACGCGGGGGAGACGATGCGCGCGCTGACCGACCGCATCGCGGCCCGCGACCCCGCTCCGGCGCCGGGCGACCGGCTCGCCGCCGCGCGGGCCCGGGCGTGCGAAGCGCTCGACGCCCGCGCGCTGCGGTTCCTCGACGCCATCCGCTTCGCCGTCCCTTCCGACGGCGTCGTGGTGGCCGATATGTGCATCCCCGGCTACTGGCTCGCCGGGTTCTACACGCCGCGCGCGCCGCGCAAGCTGCAGATCCCGCTCGGCTGGGGCACGCTCGGCTACGCGTTCCCCGCCGCCCTCGGCGCGGCGCTGGCCGGCGCCGGCCCCGTCGTCTCGATCTCCGGCGACGGCGGCTTCCTCTACGCCGCCGGCGAGCTGGCCACGCTCGCCCAGGAGCAGATCCCGCTCACCGCCGTGATCGTCGACGACGGCGGCTACGGCATGCTCCGCTACGACCAGGCGCGAGCCGGCGAGGCGATCTACGGCGTCGACCTCCACACGCCCGACTTCGCCGCGCTCGCCGCCTCCTTCGGCGTGCGCGCCCAGACGGTCGACGGCCTCGACGACGCGTTCGGCGAAGCCCTCGCCGCCCACGTCGCCGACCCGGCCCCGAGCCTCCTCGTCGCCCGCACCCCAGACCCCCTCCCACCACCCCCGAACACCTCCCCCAACTGGTACCGCCGCACCTAAAGGGGACAGTCCCCTTTAGGTTTGGATCGGGCGCTGGGCGAGGGCTTCGACGAGCTCGGCGTAGCGGGCTCGGCGGGTTCCGCCGGCGTGGGCGAAGTAGCTGAGGAGGCGCTCGCAGTCCAGCCACGCGGGCGCGCATCCGTCGAGGACCCGTCGCCCTCGGTCCTGGTCGCCCGCACCCCATCGCCCCTCCCCCCACCCCCGAACACGTCGCCGAACTGGTACCGCCGCCGCCAGTGAGCCGAAGGTTGGCGGACGACGCCGCGCGCTCGCCGGACAC
>JAICUS010000256.1 GCA_025935735.1 Solirubrobacteraceae bacterium
GGGGCGCTCCCGTCCGCCCGCGCCGCGGGCGCGAGGGCCAGCGCGGTCAGGACCGCGCAGATCGCCGTGACTATGAACCCCACTCGCCTCATTGAAGACCCCATCGCGTCGAACACCCGCGTACGGCGATCGGAGCGGTGGGCCGTGACCAGGACCCCGGACTCGATCGCGCAGAGGCGAGCGTAGTCGGTCACCGCCTCAATTGGACGTAAAAATCACCCGTGACCGCCGCCGGCGGTCACCGTGACAACCCGCTTGCCGGCCTGCTCGAGCCGGGCGGTCATGCGGTAGCTGCGGCTCCGCAGGCGCGTGCTGAGCAGCCGCACGGTACGGCCCGGCAGGATGCGCACGGGGCGGACCGCGGGGCTGCGCGTGCCGCGCGGCTCCTTCAGCGTGACGTCGGCGCTCACCGGGTCGACCGTGTTGCCGCGGTTGGTCACGTCGAGCGCGAGGGTTCGCCGGCGAACCTTCACGCGGGCCCGCAGCTCGTGGACCGCCACGGCGGGCGTCAGCCGCAGCGTGCCGACCAGCCGGTAGCCGAGCACGACGCCCTTGGCCTTCTTGGCGTCGGTGGGCAGCCCGACGACGTCGAGCGCGCCGTAGAGCGCGCCGCCGGCGGGCACCGTGCCGACGGTCACGCCGACCGACTGGGACTGGCCGGGAGCGAGCGTGAAGGACGGCTGGGCGACCGAGACGCCGGCCAGCGAGTGCCGCCGGTCGGGCTGGACCTTGCCGCTGCTCGCCTGCGTCCAGGGCCGCGCCGCGACCGTGACGTCGAGCTTGGCGTCCGAGCGGTTGACCACGGTGAACGGGGCGAGCGGCCCGGCGGCCGCCGGCTGCTGGACGATCACGGGCGAGAGCGAGAGCCCGCCGGTGGCGCGCGCCGCGTGGCCGGCCGTGGCGGCGAGCGCGACCCCGCCGCCCGCCGCGACGACCAGCGTCAGCCCGAGTGCCGGCCGGGGCCTCACCGGCGGGCCACCTTGATCTTGATCTTCACGTCGACCCTCCGGCCGCCGTTGATGAAGCGGAAGATCAGCGTGCGCGAGCTGAGCGCGGGGACGATGAACGTGATCCGGCCGCGGCCGCGCACCAGGGCGCCGCCCTTGTGCACCATCCGCCGGCCGACCTTGTCGAGCCGGTCGATCCGCGTGCGCTTGGGCGCGGAGACGCGCTTGTGGTGCACCACGCAGGTCAGCCGGCCGCGGAAGCGGTAGCGCTTGCCCCGCTTGAGCACCGGCACGCCGTGCCGGATGCGCAGCGGCTTCTGGTCGAGCACCACGGACAGCCGCGGCCGGCTGCACGACGAGGCGGTCGCGCCGGCCACGCCGCCGGTGCCGCCGCTGCCGCCGGAGCCCTGGGGCGCCGGCACGCCGCTGCCGACGGTCAGCGTGGCCGAGGGCGAGCTTGCCGGCCGGTGGTTCCAGATCTCGAAGCTGGCGAACTCGTAGACGGTGCTCGCCGCGCCGGTGGAGTCCGTGACCGTCACCTCGAGGTCATAGGCGCCGTCGGCGAACGGCGTGGTGTCCAGCGACACCTGCACGCCCCCCGGAGCCGAGTCCGTGCACGCCTGCCCGGCGGGGCACAGCGCGCTGCGCGCCACCGTGTTGCCGTTGAGCAGGATCGCCGCATTCGCCAGCGTCGCGCCGCCCACGGCGTGGCCGCTCACGTAGAGGTCGAGCGAGCCCTGCACAGGGCTGTGGAAGCCCGACTCCACCTGGCCGGTCGGCGGGCCGGCGTCGGCCCGCGCCGCCGGCGCCAGGCCCAGCGCAGCCACCGCCGCGCCGGCGAGCGCGGCCACCAAGAGTCGCTTCATGCGTAGTTCCCTCCGAAGTCCTTTATGCCGAGCCGACCAAGCAGGCATCCTCCGGACGAGGGCCTGGCGCGTCAAGCGCCATTCGTCCAGATGCTCCGAGGAACCTAGAGGAGAACGGCGCCGAGCGCCACCTGGAGCTCGGCGTAGCGCGTCGCGGCGTGGAAGCGGCCGCGAGCCCGGCGCGCCAGCGCTCGCCCGGCGGCGACGGCGTCGGCGTCCGCGCTCGTACCCAGCACGTCGACGCGGTCCAGCCCGCCGGTCGCGCCCAGCGGGTCGCCGCCCGCGGTCGCCCGGCAGTCGCTGAGCACGATCGCCCGCCGCTCGGCGCCGTGGGCGCCGGCCAGCTCGCGCGCCGCGGTGCGCAGCGCGAGCGCCAGGTCCGTGCGGCCGCGTCCGCGCAGCGACATCAGGTCGTCAACCAGCGCGGCCGCCGGACGCCGCTCGCCCTGGCGCTGGAGGACGAGCGCGTCGGCGGCGAACGCCACCACGCTGCACGATGCGCGGTCGGGCCGGTTGAGCACCACCGCCGCGGCGGCCATCGCCGCCAGGCCGACCGCGTGGCCCTGCATCGAGCCGCTGTGGTCGACGAGCAGGCAGACCGCCCGCCGCGGCGCCGTCCAGCGGCGGGCCACGAGCTCGTCGGCGTGCCGGGGGCGCCCGCCGGCCCGCTCGAGCGTGCGCTCGAGGTCGAGGTCGCCCTCCTCGGCCGGTCCCGGAGCCAACCGGCGATAGCCGCGGGTCGCGCCGCCGCCGAGCCGGCCGGCGCGCACGAACAGCCGCGCGGCGAGCCGGCGCGCCTGGGCGCGCAGCGCGGGATCCGTGGCCGCGCTCAGGTCGGCGATCAGCGCCACGGCGGCGTCGGCGTCGCTGCGCACGAGGTCGTGGAACGCGCGCTCGTCGAGCCGGCCGACCGCCGGCGACACGTCCCGCAGGCGCCCGTGGGCGGCGGCGAGCTGGTCGCGGGCCAGCGTGCGCCGGCCGCGCTCGCGCACCACCTCGCGGGCGGCGTCGCCGCTCAGCGCGCGACCGGCCCCGCCGCCGGCGGGGCGGGCGCTTTTCCCGGGGCGGGCTCGGCCCGCGGCGCGGCCAGCCGGGCGATCAGCTCGAGCACCACCTGCTCGGGCGTGGCCTCGCTGCCCTCCTCCAGGCGCAGCCGCCCCGACAGCGCCGCCACGGCCGCGTCGGCGAACGTGGCGTCGCCCGGGGCGGGCTCGCCCTCGCCGCGCAGCCCGGCCAGCTGCGTGCCGAGGCGGACGAGGTCGATCGCCCCGCGCACGGACGCGCCCATGCGCACCTGCGGGTGCTCGCGGGTCAGCCGGGCGAGCACGACCGCCGGCGCCACCAGCGGCCCGCGGTGGCCGCTGACCGTCTCCACGATCGCTCGCTCGCCGGCCTCGTCCTGGTAGCCGATGGCGATCCGGCACATGCGGTCGGAGATCGCCTGGCTGACCCGGGCGGTGCCGACGGCGTCGAACGGGTTCATCGCCGCCACCAGCCGGAAGCCGTCGCGGGCCGGGACGCGGCCGAGGCGCGGCACGTGGATCTCGCCCTCCGCCAGCGCGCCCACCAGCACGTTCAGCGTCTCCTCCGGCACGCGGTTGAGCTCCTCGATGTAGAGCAGGCTGCCCTCGCGCAGCGCGGTCAGCAGCGGGCCGTCCACGAACGTGTCGGGCCGGTAGCCCGCCTCCAGCACGAGCGCCGGGTCGTGGTGGCCGACCAGCCGCGCCGGGGTCAGCTCGGCGTTGCCCTCCACCAGCTCCACGCCGAGGCCGGCCGCGGCGGCCAGCGCGCGCAGCAGCGTCGACTTCCCGGTCCCGGGCGGCCCCTCGAGCACCACGTGGCAGCCGCTCGCCAGCGTGGCCGACAGCACCTCCGCCTCGCGGCGCAGGCCGACGATGCGCTCCGAGACGCCGGCGAGCAGGCTGGCGGCGTCAATGCTCGTGGATCATCACGCCCCGGATGTTCTTGCCGTCCAGCAGGTCCTGGTAGCCCTCGTTGATCTGGTCGAGCGAGTACTGCCTGGTCACGAGCTCGTCGAGCTTGAGCTTGCCCGCGCGGTAGAGGCCCAGCAGCTTGGGGATGTCGTGCATCGGGTTCGATGACCCGAACAGCGTGCCCTTGACCGTCTTCTCGTAGAGCGTCATCACGGCGCCGGGCAGCTGCACGGTGAGCTTGCTCGGGTCGGCGAGGCCGGTGATGACCTCGGTGCCGCCCTTGCGGATGACCTCGAACGCCGCGCCGACCACCGGGGCGTCGACCACGTCGACCGTGACGATCGACTTGTCGGCGCCGACGCCGCGGGTCAGCTCCTGCGTGAGCTCGAACGCCTCCTCGGCGCTGGCCACGCTGTGGGTGGCGCCCAGGTCCTCGGCCGCCTCGCGCTTGTTGGCCAGCGGGTCGACGGCCACGACGTTGGCCGCGCCGGCCATCGCCGCGCCCTGGACCGCGTTGGCGCCGATGCCGCCGATGCCATAGATGACCACGGTCTCACCCGGCTCGACGTCGGCGGCGTAGACGGCCGAGCCCCAGCCGGTGGGCACGCCGCAGCCCACGAGCACCGCGACCTCCAGCGGCAGGTCGTCGTCGACCTTCACGCACGAGGTCTCCGAGATCACCGACCACTGTGAGAACGTGCCGAGCATGCACATCCCGCCCAGGTCCTGGCCGTCGCCGTGGAAGCGGAACGTGCCGTCGGGCAGGCAGCCGTCGAGGATCGTCGCGCCGTAGTCGCACAGGTTCTGCTGGCCGGTGGAGCACCAGCGACAATGGCCACAGGAGGGGATGAACGAGCAGACGACGTGGTCGCCCTCCTTGACGCGCGAGACGCCCGGGCCGACCTTCTCGATCACCCCCGCGCCCTCGTGCCCGCCGACGATCGGGAAGCGGGGCACGATGTCGCCGTGGCGCAGGTGCTCGTCGGAGTGGCAGAACCCGGCGGCCTCGAAGCGGATCAGGACCTCTTGGTCCTTGGGCTCGTCGAGGTCGAGCTCGACCACCTCCCAGTCACGCCCGAGCTCCCACAGAACCGCTGCTTTGGTCTTCACGACGCTCCTCCTCCGTCGACGAGGAGCGATCGTATCTCCGCCGTCCTAGTGGTGCTTCCGGGCGAGGCGCGCGAGCGCGTTGAACGGCGCCTGCGGGATGCCGCGGCGGGTCATCACGCCGCTGTGCCACGGGGCGTGGGACGGGCCGTCGATCAGCTGGTACTGCAGCAGTTCCTTCACACGCGGGTTCCGGCGGGCGAGCTTGTAGGCCGCGGTCAGCCAGGCGGCGCGGAGGCGCGACGAGAGCGCGCGGCGGCCCTTGGTCAGGTAGCCGAACTCGGTCAGGTAGAGGTTGACGTGGTGGCCGGTCGGCGTCCGCAGCGCGCGCCGGTGGGCCAGCCGGTCGAGGGCTCGGGTCATGTTGCGCAGCGAGCCGATCGGCGCGTCGTCGGGGCCGCCGAACGGGCGGTTCGGAGCGGTGGTGAACTGATACGGGTGCAGCGCCAGGCCGTCGGCGCGCAGGCCCGTGCAGTGCTTGGCCGAGGTCCAGCGCGAGGTCGTGCACGTGACGCCGCGCAGGAAGCGGATCGGGGCGATCGAGTGCTTCTCGGCGTAGGGCTGCAGCTCGCCGAGCAGGACCTGGGCGTGCCGGTCGACCTGCTTGACCGCCTTGTAGCCGGCGATGTAGAGCTGGCGGTAGATGCCGGGGGCGTGCCGGACCGGGTTCAGCCACGTGTCCCAGTTGGGCTCGTTCCAGATCGAGTAGCGGTCGACGCGGCCCTCGAAGTGCTCGGCCACGGTCTTGACGAACTGCCCGTAGCGGTAGGCGTTCGGCCAGGTGTTGCCGACGCGGTGGGTCTTGGTCGCCCACGCGGGCGCCGGGCCGGCGATCGTCAGCTGCAGCTTGATGTGGCGCTTCGCGGCCTCGAGCTGGAGCTGGTCGATCGCGCCGAAGTCGTAGACCGGGTGCTTGGGGACCTTGCGCGAGCGGGGGTTGTCGACCTCCAGCCGCGCCCACAGGACGTTGACGCGGATGCGCTTGACGCCGAGCTTCTCGGCGGCGTCCAGCCCGCGGTCGCGGGCCTTCGGCGAGGAGTAGATGAACACGTCGTCGTCCTGCACGGCGAACTCCATGCCGGCGCTGGCGTGCGCCGGCGCGGCGTGCAGGGCGAGGGCGGGGACGAGCGCGAGCAGCGCGAAGGGGAGACGGCGGAGGGACGGCATCATGCAGTTCTTCGGCAACCGGCCGGGAGGCCTGAAGTTCCGGTTCAGCCGCCGAAGTCCGTCGAATACGTCGCGCCGCCGCTGCCGGCCACCGGGACGCCGAAGGCGACGCCGATGCCGATCACGCGGTAGCGGCGCTCGAGGATGTTCGCTCGGTGCGGGGCGCTGTGCATCCAGGCGCGAACCATCGCACGCGGAGTGGCCAGAACGCCAGAGCCCCAGCCGATGTTCTCGCCGAGGATGTAGCGCCGGTGCGAGCGGGTCCAGCCCGTGCGGGCGATGCGGGAGGTGAACGGCGCGCCCGAGCGCGACTCGTGCGCGAAGTAGCGGTGGGCGACCATGTCCTTGGAGTGACCCAGCGCGGCCTTGGCCAGGCGGTGGTCGGCGCGCAGCGGATGCAGGCCGTGGGCGGCGCGCTGCTGGTTGAGCAGGCACAGCGTCGCGTGGCGGATCCCGGCCTCGCCGAGCTTCCCGGGCGAGCTGCCGGCGCCGTGGCAGGTGGCGGCGGACGCGGTCGCGGGGATGGCGGCGGCGGCGAGGAAGACGGGTACGACGACGAGCCGACGCAGCCGGCGGGTGGCGCTGGGACGCATGACTGACCTCCGAGGGAGCTCGGGTGGCGACTCCCGAGATCCCTTGTGGCGGACTGGCGCGCTCCGGTGCCTTCACGGAGCTCCATGCCTTTGCGAACCCGCCTCGCGGCGGGAGTGCCTTTCTCGAGGAAGTGGCCTGTGATTGACCTTGACCTAGGACATGTGTCGACGGTTCATGAGCTGGGCTTTAGCCCTCTTTTGTCAGCGCCTGGACACTCCGGTTCTCGGTGGGAAGGAGTCCAGACGCGGTTGACGACGGCAACACGCGCTGAGAGGATCGCCCCGATCCGCGATGCCCTTCGAGCGCACTGAATCGCCTGCACTGGACCCGGATCTCGCGGCGCTGCTGGCGGGCTACCGCCGGGTGCTGCGCTTCGCCGACGAGCCGCTGCGCGCCGGGCTGGTGCGGGTGGGCGACGGGCGGTGGCTCGGTCGCGTGCGGGTGCTCGTCACCAGCGCGTTCCTGAAGCCGATCGTCGCCGCGCACGCCGCGCGCAACGTCGCCGAGCTGCAGCGGGCGCTGCACTTCGAGGCGGCGACGAGCGGCGCCAACAACGCCGGCGCGCTGGCCTCGCTGGACCACTTCCGCCAGTCGCTGCCCGAGATCCCGACCCGGCGCTACACGGTGTGGTTCCTCGGCGCCGTGCTGGCCTGCGCGGTCATCGTCTCGAACCTGATCAGCGCGCTCGCCCCCGCCGAGCTCGACCAGGCGAGCCGCGCGATGGGCAGCCTCGCCGGCGCGGCCGTCACCGTGGACACCAGCGGGCTGATCGACGGCGTGCAGAAGTTCACCGTGGGCAGCGCCACCGCAGCCGCGGTGGTCATCTCGCTCTCGCTGTACTTCGTGGCGCTCGTCCCGCTCGGCTCGTTCCGGCTCAAGCGGCTGCTGTTCAACCACCATCCGGCCGCGCGGACGGACGTGCTGGGCGCGGTCGCGGCGCGCGAGCGGCGGCTCGCCCGCGGCCTGTACGAGTGCGAGGCACGGGTGTTCGGGGCGCACGGCCTCCCGGCCCCGCGCGAGCGGCCGGTCGACCTGGCCGCGTCGGCGATCATCACGGCGTTCCCGCTGCTGCTCGGCGTGGCGGCGTTCGTCTCGCAGGAGCCGCGCCGCGCGCTGGGCAACGCCGACGCCGACTTCGTGAACCTCGTCGTGGTGCCGGTCGCGCTGTTCGTGCTGATCGTGCTGCCGCTGGCCATGCTCTACCGGCTGACCGGCGTGCTGGCCGACCGGCGCAGCCGCGTGCTGTCCATCCGGACGTTCGCCGCCTCCGAGCTGGCCGGCGTCGGGCGGCGGCTCGTCGCGCTGTCGATCGACTGGATCCTCGCCTGGATCCCCGTGTTCTGCCTGGTCGGGATCGTCGTCGCCACGCTCGGCGCCGACGCGCCGGAGGCGCTGTTCTACGTCGCGATCCTGCCGCTGTCGTACTCGCTGGCCACGGTGCCGTTCATGCTGCGCTGCGGCGAGCGGCGCGGCCAGTCGCTCGGCCGGCAGCTCATGCGCATCCGGGTGGTCGACGCGGAGGGGCAGTACCTGCGCGCCAACC
>JAICUS010000494.1 GCA_025935735.1 Solirubrobacteraceae bacterium
AGTTCCGAAGAGCTGGAACGCAAAATCCAAGATCTCGCTAAAGAGATCTCGGCGGCGTACGAGGCGAAGAAGCAGAAGCCGAAGCCCACGAAGTAGCAGGTCAGGCGCGGCCGAGCCCCGCGGATGAGGCCCGGCCGCGCCTTGGCTTCCACCCAGAAAGGAGGCGGGCATGGCGGACGTTAAGGCGTACGACCCGGGACCACCCGGCGATCCCGACAAGCTCGGGCCGCGCCTGGATGACGCCGAGACGATCGACGCCACACCGGCCGCGTCCGGGAGGGCCGTCGACCCGCCGCTCAAGGGCGCGACGTTCGCCGACATCCTCGGCCGCGCCGACGAGCGCCGCCCCATCGTCCCTGCGTCGCTGCGGTCCCGCGCCGGCCGCCGGTCGCTGATCATCCTGGCTGCCGGGTTCGTCACCCACGGCGCGCTGTTTCACGCCACCCACTCCCCGCTGTACGCGGGCAAGGCGATCGCCTACACCCCGCGCGGCTTGTGGCGGATCCTGGCCCGGGCAGTGTGGTGGGCGCGCGCCGAGGACGGCAACTGGGACCTGCGCCGCCGGGCCGCCGCCGCCGGCGACTCCGAGACGTGGCTGAAGCTCGACACCCGCCGGATGCAGCAGTCCCGGCCGCGCTGGTTCGCCCTGCTCGGCGGCCTGCTCGCCCTGGCCGTCGCGGTGCCGGTGTTCTACCTGCTCGCGCCGTGGTGGGCGAAAGCCGCCACGGTCATCTTCCTGGTCATGCTGCACGCGAGGATCGGACGGCCCGTAGACAAGCCCATCATCGACCGGGCGTTCAGCGCCCACCGCTACATCCGGCTCACCGCCGAACTCACCCGCCAGGCGCTGATCGCCTGCGGCGCCGGGATCAAGGA
This sequence comes from Solirubrobacteraceae bacterium, assembly GCA_025935735.1. Next base: position 877 of record JAICUS010000494.1, read on the forward strand.
CGCCGCGGCGGTCCGGTTCAACCGGGAGATCTACCGCGACGGGCCCGGCTACACCGCCGAGGTGTCGCTGCCGACCGGCATCATCGCCACCGACGTGATCGACCGCCGCGACTACCTGGCCGCCGGGTTTCAGCTGCCCGAGTCCCAGGTGTGGCCCGAGCCGGTGAAGGGCGCGCACCCGGGCGTTCTCGCGATCTGGGTGGGCGACCGGCCGGTGGATCGGATGAAGGCACCGAAGTCACCGCTGCTGGCCTGCGGAAAGCTCGACTACTTCGGGCAGCTCCCGTGGGGGCACGACGTGCGGATGCGGCCGGTGTCGTGGCGGCTCGGCGGCCGTAACAGCCTCTTCGGCGGGATGCCGAACACCGGCAAGACCGTGGCCGCGCGCAACGTCGGCCTGGCCGCCGCGTTCGATCCGCTGGTCCGGTTCGCCCTGTCGGAGCTGAAGGGCTCCGGCGACTACGCGCCCCTGACGCCACTGTGCGCCGAGGGCCTGTACATTTCCGGCGCCGACGAGCGCAGCAAGGTGCAAACGCTCGAGCTGCTGCGCTGGATGGACGACGACTGCGACCGGCGCGGGCCGCGGATCAGCAAGTGGGCCGCCAAGGGCCTGAACATCGAGAACTCGCTGAACCGGGCGATCGCCGAGGCCGACGAGACGCTGTTCCCGCTGCTCGGCGTGTTCGACGAGATCCAGGAATTGATCACCGACCCGGAGCACGGCAAGGAAGCGAAAGCACTGCTCACAAGCATCGTGAAGAAAGGGCGCTTCGCCGGAATCCATCTGATCATCGGGACGCAGCGCATCGACAAGGAGTCCGTGCCGCGCGGCATCAGCTCCAACGTGTCAAACCGGCTGTGCCTGGGCGTCACCTCCCACATTGAGACGGACCTGGTGCTCGGCACCGGCGCCTACAAGCGGGGCGCGCGGCCCACCGCTTTCGTGCCGCCGGCAGACGGGGACAACCCGTGGGCGGGCTGGGGGTATCTGGCGGGCCGGGAGCAGCCGGTCCAGCCGGACTACATCGACATGCCCACGGCGCGCGGCGTGGTGGCGCGGGCGCGGGCGCTGCGCGGCGACGTGGCACCGATCGACCTGCGCGCCGACCCGGACCGGGATGTCCTGGCCGACGTGGTGAAGGTGTTCGCCCACACGGGCCGGCCGGGGCTGCAGTGGCAGCGGCTGGCGGAGTTGCTCGCGGCGGACAAGCCGCAGCTGTACGCGGGGGTGACGGCGGAGGCGGTGAGCGCGATGGTGCGGGCCGAGCAGGTCCCGTCGGTGGACGTGAAGGCGGACGGTACGGCGTTGAAGGGCTGCCGCCGCGCGGATGTGGAGGCGGCGATCCAGCGGCGGGCGATCGGTGGGTAGCGGTCGCGCCTCGCGCCTGTCTCCTGGGCCGCTCTGGGGCGGTTTCCCGGCGTCCGGAGCCGGGGTCTGCTGCCGCGACCTTCGGGCGTTTCCGCAGGTCAGTATGGGTCGCGTCGGGGTCGCGTTGCCGCGACCCGCTACCGGTGGCGCTACCTCGGGAAGGCGGCTCTGATGGCGTGGGCGATCTTGGTGTTGGGCGTCCTGGCGTGGGCTGGCGGGTACGCGTTCGCGTGCTACTTCTGGCCGTTCGCCCGCTGCCCGAAGTGCGACGGCCGTGGCGCCCATGCCTCGCCGTCGGGGAAGTACTCGCGGACCTGCCGCCGGTGCAAGGGCATCGGCCGGCGCGAGCGGACCGGGCTGAAGATCTTCAAGTTCATCTTCGGCCGATAGACACAAAGAAGCGCCCCCCGCCGAAAAAGGCGGGGGGTCTTCTGCCGGTTGCCACACCGACGCTCTCGGCCAAACCAGGGCCGGGCGCTATTTGGTTGAACGGCCTACAGCATAACGCTTGCTACGCCTTGATGTGCCGCTGGCGGGCGTCTTGCTGTGCGATCGGGGGGCGGCTACACCTGACGGTCGCCCACCGCGCTGACGGGAGCCACGACCTGCGTGCGAATGAAAGCAGCGGCGAGGCCGCCGACGAACGACATGATCAGCGCCTGGTCCTCGGCGGACACGTGCAGGCCGAGCCCGACGGCGAGCGCGAGCAGCGCCTGGACGACGCCGAGCAGGGCGGGGACCTGGCCGTCGCGGCGCACGATCAGCGCGACGAGGGCGGACGCGACGGCAGTGGCGAGCGCGTTGATCAGCGCCTGGGTGTCGTCGTCGACGTGGATGACGAACGCGGAGAACAGCCGGACGCCGGTGGCGACAAGGAACAGCCAGAGGGCCGGATCACGAGCAAGCTTGAACGACATGATTCCTCCGAACACGTTCTACCGATGCGAGGCGTAGACCGGCTACAGGCATTGCTGTAGCCTGGATACATGACTGAACTGACGTTGATCGAGCTGGGCCGGCGGCGCGCAGAGCTGCGTGAGCGGCTCGACGAGGTGACCGCGCTGATCAAGCCACGTGCGCTTGACGAGCTGGCGCAGGGTAAGTCTGAAGCGCAGGTGGCTAGGGAGTCGGGCATCGACCGGATGACGCTCCGGAAGTGGCGAGGGAAGCTTCGCTGAATTTCCCGGAAGAATCTTGTTCCATCCTGTAGACAGGCTACATGCTTAGGTGTAGACTATCTACATAAGGGAGAGCAAGCGAGGGAGATGGAAATGACCACCAAGCAGATCATCGCAGCGATGACCAGCCAAGACACCGGCGACCAGGACGACCTGATCGCCGCCCTCCGGAACGCCGACGACGACGGGATCCGGAGCCTCCTCGAGAAGATCCGAGTGGCGGTCCGGAACGACACCGTGACGGACATCCTCGCCGACCTGAAGTCCGAGGGCGAGACCGACGCCTACGGCCTGATCAGGGAGAACTACTAAGAAGGGGGCCGGGCGACCGGCCCTCCCCTTTTAGATCCTTTTGACACGTTTCATACCATCGCTTCGGGCAGCCGTTGATCAGCCGCAGCGGGTCGACGGCGGCGGCGGGACCGGGTTGTCCGCCCGCTGCGCGTCCGCCGCGTCCCGCGACGCGTTGTACTCCCGCAGCGCCGCAATCGCCTCCCGCGGGTGATCGGCAATCGCCTTGAACAGCAGGTCCTGCGCCTGCCGGTCCTTCTCCGCCGCGTCCGCCCGCGCCCGCTGCGACGCGTTCGACGCCGCGGCGTAGTCGGCCTGGCACTCGTTCTGCCGATACACCTGATAGCCCAGCACCAGCGACAGCGTCATCGCGATAACAGCCAGGACCTTGCCCGCCCTGTCCGCGGTCTGCGAGTCCAGCCAGGCCTTCACGGGCGTCACCGGCGAGATCCCTTCGGTCGGTCGAGCAGACGACGTATGCCCCAGCCGAGCGCCAGGAACACGGCCAGCGACAGCAGGGCCTCAGCCCAATAGGCGGTCACCGGCGTCGCCGATCGTCACGGTCGCGGTCCTTGCGGCCGAACGCCGGCGGCGCGAGCGCCAGCACCAGGCCCGCGGGAACGCCGAGCAGCACCGCGTCGGGGAGCTGGCCGCGGAGCAGGGAGACGACCACCACGGCGAGCCACGCGCCCAGGCCGACGAGCATGACCAGGTTGCGCAGCCACTGCGGCACCGGGCCTCCGATCCAGGGTTAAGCGGCCTCGACCTCGAGCTGCCCGCCGGTCACGGTGAGACGGCCGGACACGACGCCGTTCTTGCCCGGTGCCCCGTCCTTGCCCGGCGTGCCCGGTGCCCCGTCCTTACCGGCCCGGACGCCGGCCATGTCGCGCATCATGCAGAAGAACTGCCAGGCGGTGATCCC
>JAICUS010000434.1 GCA_025935735.1 Solirubrobacteraceae bacterium
CTGGATCGTCTCCCGGGCCACGCCGACGGGGCCGCTGGGGCCCTGCGCGCGGATCTCGAGGTGGTAGCGCCCGCGGCGGGCGGGGTCCCACGCCACCTCGTGCGCGCCGCGCGGAAGCCACAGGCTGCGTGTCAGCGAGACGCCCTTCTTGCTCCACACGCGCACCTGGACCGTGGAGACCTTCGACAGCGTGAACCGCAGCTCGGCCGTGCGGTCGGGCGGCGGGTGGCGCAGCGGGGCGACGCCGATCCGCGTCGGCTCGCGCTCGTAGCGGGCGAAGCGCGCGCCGGTGCGGCAGTAGACGTCCGCCCGGACGCGGTCGCACAGCCCGTCGAGGAACTGCACCATCAGCGCGTGGTAGGAGAGCGTCGCCTCGGCGCCGCCGGCCGAGTACAGCGACCAGGCGCCGGTGTCGAACCCGGCCACCTCGGCACGGGCCGTGCGCTCGCCCGCCCGGAACAGCCGTGCGGCCCGGGCCGAGTGGGTCAGCGTGGCGACGTCGCTGAGCCCGATCAGCGCCTGCAGCTCGCCGTTGAGCACGTGGTAGCCGGGCGCGAACGAATAGAGGACGTAGTGGGTGCCGGAGGCCACGCCGGCGGGCGCGGGCCACTCGAACGCGCCCAGCGCCCGCAGCGCGGCGCGCTTGAAGCGGGGCGCGCCGAGCACGTCGTAGCCGCGGGCGAGCGCCTGCATCGCGGTGGCCTGCGTCATCGCGCTCACCCACGGCGGCGTGCCCTGCGCGTAGGGGAAGTAGTACTCCCAGGCGAGGAAGCCGTCCCGCTGCGCCCCGAGCCGCGTCAATAGATCGAGCGCGCGGGCGAGCCGGCGGCGCGGGCAGCGCGAGCGCTGGCAGCGCTTCGCGATCGCGTTGACCCGGCCCCAGCTGGCCAGCGGCTGGAGCTGCATCCCGTGGCCGGGGTAGTACTGGAGGACCGCGGTGGCGCCGGTGCGGAAGTGGGGCGCGGGCAGCGGCGCGGTCGCCCAGAAGCGGGTGTTCGCGCGCAGGGTGAGAAAGCTCGCCGGGATGCGGCTCGGGGTGAGCGCGTGAACGGCGGCGAGGCCCGCGACGCCGGCGACGACCGCCGACAGCTCGGCCTGCCGCACGCCGGTCAGCCGCGCCGTCATGGCGTGCGCGTCCGCCCAGGCCCGCCGGTCGCGCCGCTCCTGCGCCCGGGTGAGCCGCCCGGTGAGCCGCGCGAAGCGCAGCGCGCCCGGCACGCTGGTCGAGTTCCGCACACCGGCGATCGCTCGGGCCAGCGCCCGCTCCCGGGCCCGCTCGCGGGCGGCCAGCGCGCCGAATGTGGCGGCGTGCCCGGCCCGGGGCGGCGGCGGCGGGCCGTTGCGCGGCGGGGGCACGGACGGGTGCGCGCCGCCGCAGCCCGCCAGCGCGGCGAGGGCGAGCACGGCGCACAGCCTCTTCACGGTTCCACGATGCCAGCGCGACCGTGGCGCGGCACTGGCCGAATGGCCTACATTTGGACGGTCCCGAGAGGAGGATTCGCCGCCATGCAGGGCTTGATGTCGCCGTTTGAGCTCACGCTCGTGCACGTGTTCCAGCGCGCCGAGCGGATCTTCCCCGAGAAGGAGGTGGTGACGGCCACCCGCGGCGGCAAGGACCGGATCACCTACGGCGAGTGGGCCGAGCGCACGCGCCGTCTGGCCGGCGCGCTGGACGCGCTGGGCATCTCCGAGGACGGCCGGGTCGGGACGTTCGCCTGGAACACCGCCCGCCACCTCGAGCTCTACTTCGCCGCGCCGTGCAGCGGCCGCGTCCTGCACACGCTGAACATCCGCCTGTTCCCCGACGACGTCGTCTACATCGCCGACCACGCCGAGGACGAGGTCGTCTTCTGCGACCGCTCGCTGCTGAAGCTCCTGTGGCCCTTGGCCGATCGGCTGAAGACGGTCAAGCACTTCGTGGTGATGGACGACGGCGACGACGAGATCCCCGACGACCCGCGGATCGTCGGCTACGAGGACCTCATCGGCGCGGCGGAGCCGGTCCCTGAGTTCAAGATCGACGACGAGAACCGCGCGGCCGCCATGTGCTACACGAGCGGCACGACCGGCCACCCGAAGGGCGTCGTGTACTCGCACCGCTCGACGGTCCTGCACTCGATGGGCGCGCTGGTGGCCGACACGCTCGCGGTCTCCGAGCGCGACGTCGTGCTCCCGGTGGTGCCGATGTTCCACGCCAACGCCTGGGGGCTCTGCCAGGCGGCGGTGATGGCCGGCGCGTCGCTGGCCATGCCGGGGGCGGACCTCTCGCCGGACGCGATCGCCGCGCTGATGGAGGACGAGAAGGTGACGCTGGCCGCCGGCGTGCCCACGATCTGGATGGGCGTGCTGCCCAAGCTCGAGGGCCGCGACATCTCGGCGCTGCAGCGGATCGTCTGCGGCGGCTCTGCCGTCCCGCGCTCGCTGTCGGAGGCGTACCGGGAGAAGATCGGCATGCCGATCCTGCAGGCCTGGGGGATGACGGAGACCAGCCCGCTCGCCTCGGTCTGCCGGGTCAAGTCGACGCTGCTGCAGGTGCGCGAGGACGAGCTGGCGGATGTGCGCGCCACGCAGGGGCTGCCCGCGCCGCTGATGGAGCTGCGGATCGTCGACCCGGGCTCCGACGAGGTGCTGCCCTGGGACGGCGAGGCGCGCGGCGAGCTGCAGGCGGCCGGGCCGTGGGTGGCCGCCGGCTACTACAACGACGACCGCTCGCCCGACTCGTTCACCGAGGACGGCTGGCTGCGCACGGGCGACGTGGCCACGATCAGCCCCGACGGCTACGTGCGCCTGGTCGACCGCACCAAGGACCTCGTCAAGTCCGGCGGCGAGTGGATCTCCTCCGTGGAGCTCGAGAACGCGATCATGGGCCACCCGAAGGTGTCCGAGGCGGCGGTCATCGGCATCCCGGACGAGAAGTGGAGCGAGCGGCCGCTCGCCTGCGTCGTGCCCAAGGACGGCGAGGAGATCACGCTGGACGAGCTGCGCTCCTACCTGGCCGACCGCGTGCCCAAGTGGTGGATCCCGGGCGACATGGAGCTCATCGACGAGGTACCGAAGACCTCGGTCGGCAAGTTCTCCAAGAAGACGCTGCGGGAGCAGTTCGCTCCCGCAGCATCCAAGGGCTAGGCGAGCGCCGGCTCGACGTGGCGGGCGGCGAGGACGATCCCGCCGTCCGCGTCGCCGCGGGCCTCGACGAAGTCGCCGTCGGCGATCTCGCCGGCCAGGATCGCCCGGGTCAGCGCCTTCTCCAGCGTGCGGCGCACGTGGCGCTGCAGCGGGCGGGCGCCAAGCTCGGAGTCGAACCCGTCGTGCGCGAGGCGCTCGACGAGCGCGTCGTCGGTGGCCAGCTCGATGCCGCGCTCGGTGCGCAGGCGGTCGGCCACCCGGGCCACCATCTGCGCGGCGATCTGCGCGACCTGCCCGCGCTCGAGCGGCTTGAAGGTGACGATCTCGTCGATCCGGTTCAGGAACTCCGGCAGGAACGCCGCCTTTGCCGCCGCGTACATCCGCTCGGCCTCCGCCGCCGGCTCGCCGGCCGTGAAGCCGATCCCGCGCCGGGCCTGGCCCGCGCCCAGGTTCGAGGTCATCACGACCACGGCGTTGGTGAAGTCCACCGTGCGGCCCTCGCCGTCGGTCAGCCGGCCGTCGTCCATCACCTGGAGCAGCACGTTCCACACCTCGGGGTGGGCCTTCTCGATCTCGTCGAGCAGGATCACGCTGTACGGGCGCCGGCGGACGGGCTCGGTCAGCTGGCCGCCGTCGCCGTAGCCGACGTAACCGGGCGGCGAGCCGATCAGCCGCGCGACCGTGTGCGGCTCGCGGTACTCGGACATATCGATGCGCACCAGCGCCTTCTCGGTGGCGAACAGCCGCTCGGCCAGGGCCTTGACCAGCTCGGTCTTGCCGACGCCGGTCGGGCCGAGGAAGAGGAAGCTGCCCAGCGGCCGGTCGCCCTCGGACAGGCCCACGCGGGCGCGGCGGATCGTGTCCGCGACGACCTCGACGGCCTCGTCCTGGCCGATCACCCGGCCGTGCAGGTCGGCCTCGAGCTCCTGCAGGCGCTCGAGCTCGCCGGCCACCAGCTCGCCCACCGGGATGCCGGTGCGCGCGGCCACGACCGCGGCGACCTCGCGCTCGCCCACGACGGTCGGGCCCTCGCCGGCGTCGAGCCGCTTCTTCAGCCGCGCGGCCGCCTCGTAGTCCTCGGCGTCCACGGCGGCCTGGATCTCGGCCTGGATGTCGCGGCCGGCGGTGCCGTGCAGCGACAGCCGGGCGGCGGCCTGGTCGATCAGGTCGATCGCCTTGTCGGGCAGGCGGTACTCGGAGATGTAGCGGTCGCTCAGCCGGGCGGCGGCGTCGAGCGCCGTGTCGTCGATCATCACGCCGTGGTGGGTCTCGTAGGCGCCGCGCAGCCCGCGCAGGATCGCCACCGTGTCCTCCACGGACGGCTCCTCGACCATCACGGCGGAGAAGCGCCGGGCCAGCGCGGAGTCGCGCTCGATCCTGCGGTACTCGGCCAGCGTGGTCGCGCCGATCACGCGCAGCTCGCCGCGGGCCAGCATCGGCTTGAGGATGTTGGCCGCGTCCATGCCGCCCTCGGCGTTGCCGGCGCCGAGCAGCGTGTGCAGCTCGTCGATGAACAGGATCGTGTGCTCGGACTCCGCGACCTCCTGCAGGGCCTCCTTGAGCCGCTGCTCGAACTGGCCGCGGTACTGCGCGCCGGCCACCATGCCGGAGAGGTCGAGCGCCACGATCCGGGCGCCGTTGAGCGCCTCGGGCACGTCGCCCTCGTGGATGCGCAGCGCGAGCCCTTCCGCGATCGCGGTCTTGCCCACGCCGGCCTCGCCGATCAGCACGGCGTTGTTCTTGCGCCGGCGGGCCAGGATCTCGACCGTCTGGGCGATCTCGCCGGCCCGGCCGATCACGGGGTCGATGCGGCCGTCGCGCGCGTCGGCGGTCAGGTCGCGGCCGAACTCGTCGAGCGCGCCGGCCTGCTTCTGGGGCTGCGGCGCGCGTTGGCCGACCTCGGCCGCGCACTGCTCGCACAGCAGCGCGGCACGGCGCTGCGGGCCGGCGGCGAAGATCATCCGCACGGTGCCGGGCCGCTCGCCGCAGACCGCGCAGGGTGGGACTGGGAAGTAGGTGTCGGACACTATCTGGCGTCTCCCAAAATCTCAGTGTGGGCCACTAAGATTAGCGAGTAGTTGCGCGCGCAATGTGATGCCGGACACACGCCGATTGCGCTAGGTTCACGGCTCATGGCCGTCCCCCGCCTGCGCGCACCCTCCGTCCAGCCCGGCGGGTCGTTGCGCCAGGC
>JAICUS010000294.1 GCA_025935735.1 Solirubrobacteraceae bacterium
ACGGACCGGCGTGGTGTCGCGCATCTCGATCGGCTGGCCGAGCGCGTCCTTGACCATCCGGCGCTCGCCGTCCGAGCCTCTGAGCGGCTTGTTGAACAGGTACTCCAGGCCGGCGAGGCCGTTGCCGTCGGTGCCCACCGTGCCGAGCAGCTGCGACGCCATCCAGCTGCGGGGGTAGGTGCGGCGGTACTCGGGGATGAACTCGAGGCCGGGGAGCTTGAGCTTCTCCGCCCTGTCGGCCTGCGCGGCGGGGACGCGGCGGGCGAGGTAGACGAAGCCGGTGTCGCGGCGGGCCATGTCACGCAGCAGCTCGTCCTCGGGGCGGCCGAGGATCGGCGCGAGCTCGCGGGCGGCCTTGGTGGCGTCCTCGATCAGGTACGGCGTGGCGGCGACGTCCATCGCCGGCTCGGACACCGCGAGCTCTATGCCATTGGCGTCGACGATCGTCCCGCGCCGCGCGGGGACGCTGATGTCCGCCTCCTGCTGGGTGACCGCGGCGCGCTTGAGCGTCCCGGCCTTCACGACGCCGAGCCAGGCCGCCTTCCCGGCGCCGAGCGCGAGGAGGGCGAGGAAGGCGGCGAAGAGCAGGCCGATGCGGCGCTCGATCAGCCGCACCGGCTCAGCCCTGCGGTGCCGGGACGGCGCCGGTGGCCGGGTCGGCGGTGACCGCGGGCGTCGGCGTGGCGGTCGGGACGGCGGTGGGGGTGGGCGTGGGCGTGGGGACGACGGCGGGTGTGGCGGTCGGGGTCGCCGTCGCGGTGGTGGCGGTGGCGGTGGCGGTGGGCGCGGACAGCAGCGTGGCGGACGTCGTCCCGGGCACGCTCTGGGTCGCGGGCGCGGCGCCCGCGGTGCCGGCGGCGGACGCGAGCGTCCCCGCCGCCCCGACCGCGCTCACGCCCGGCAGCCGCCCGCCGCTCTCCATCACCGCGCGGGCCTCCTCGCTGGGCGGCTTCATCCGCCGGACGGCGAGCCAGGGGTCGGTGCCCGGCCGGGCCACCAGGTATCGCGTGTCGCCGGCCGGCGGGTCGAGCATGTCGCTGTTGATCGCGGCCGCCCGCACGCGGTCGCCGGCGGTCAGGCGCCCGATCGCCGCCTCGAGGTCCGCGTTCTGACGCACGAGCGTGCTCTCCGTCTCCACCGCGCGCGAGATGCCGGTGTTCAGGCGCAGCAGCGAGACCTGCATGGCCACGATCCCGCCGAGCATCACGCCGATCACCCAGATGCAGGCGCGGCTGCGGATGAGGCGGTCGACCAGGCGGGTGTCCGGCAGCGCGCGCAGGCGCTCGAAGACGCCGGTGCGGCCCGGCAATACCGCGGCACCGGCCGGAACGGCGCGCGGGCGCGCGGGGCCGGAGACGCGGCGCGGCTGCGGCGGCGCGAGGCGGCGGCGTACGGTGGCGGGCTCGGGCATGGCTAGGCCACCTCGGAGAGCTTTCGGGCGGTCCGCAGGCGGGCCGACTTGGAGCGGGGGTTCGCCGCGACCTCGCCCGGGGTGGGCACGATCGAGCGCCGGTGGACGAGCTCGGCCTCCGGCGTGCGGCCGCAGCCGCACACCGGGAGGTCGGGCGGGCAGATGCAGCCGCGGGTGCGGGCGGCGAGGAAGCGCTTGACGCGCCGGTCCTCGAGCGAGTGGAAGCTGATCGCGGCGAGCTTTCCGCCCGGCTGGAGGAGCTCCCAGGCCAGCGGGAGGGCCTCGTCGAGCTGCGCGAGCTCGCCGTTGACCGCGATCCGGATCGCCTGGAAGGTCCGCTTGGCGGGATGGCCGCCGGCGAACCGGGCCGGCGCGGGGACGGCAGCGGTGATCGCGTCGTTGAGCTCGAAGGTCGTGGTGAGCTCTGTTGTGGCCCGGCGGCGGACGATCTCGCCCGCGATCCGGTCGGCGAAGCGCTCCTCGCCGTACTCGCGCAGCAGGCGGGCGAGGCGGCGGCGGTCGTAGGTGTTGACGATCTCGCGCGCGGTCAGCGGCTGGTCGGGGTCCATCCGCATGTCCAGCGGCGCGTCGTAGGCGTAGGAGAAGCCGCGCTCGCGCGTGTCGACCTGCATCGAGCTCATGCCGAGGTCGAGATAGACGAGGTCGGCCTTGAGCGTCTCGCCGTGGAGCTGGGTGAGGCCGGTGGCGAAGTCGGCGCGCAGGAAGCGCGTCTCGCACGGCACCTCGGCGGCGAGCTCGGCGAAGGCCTGTTCCGCGGTCGGGTCGCGGTCGATCGCGATGAACGTCCCGGCCGGCCCGAGCCGCTCGGCCACGAGCCGCGCGTGGCCGGCGCCGCCGAGCGTGCAGTCGACGGCGACCTGGCCCGGCTGCGGGTCGAGCGCCTCGATCAGCTCGCCGGCAAGAACCGGGACGTGGGTCTGGGGCATGTCAAGCAGGATGGCCAAGTGACTCGGTGAGGTCAGGCGCACGCGCCGTGAGGTCGGTGTCGTAGGCCTCCCAGCTCGAGCGGTCCCAGAGCTCGAGGCATTCGCCGACGCCGGTGATGACGACCTCGCGGCCGATCCCGGCGTGCTCGAGGAACTTCGGCGTCAGCATCACGCGGCCGGCCGAGTCCAATTCGGTCTCTTGCGCCGTCGAGTAGAGCATCCGCCGCAACTCGCGCCCGCGCGGCGAGAGCGGGTTGATCCCGGCGAGCACCTGCTCGGCCATCTCGGTGTAGGTCCTGGTGGGATAGAGGCTCAGGCAGCGCTCCACCCCACGCGAGAGGACCACGCCCCCCGACAGCGCCGCCCGGAACTTCGACGGGATCGTCAGCCGGTTCTTGGCGTCGAGGTTGTGTTCGAAGGTGCCGGTGAAGGCCAAGGCGCATTGGGTCAGTCGCGAAGCGGGAGACGGCGGTCAGTCGATCCGAGGTGGCGGAGTGGGAGGAGCCCCGCCACCCCGGACCGGCTTCGCACAAGCAACGTACCCCACTTCGCCCCACTCTGCAACACGGAACCCGTTCAATGCCCCACTCGGATGACTTCCGGTCACACCTCGGACCTCGAAATCGGTGATTTGCTGGGGTTTCGTCCGTGGGCGGTTTCGCCCTGGGTGTGCAGGCTCCCGTGCAGGTTGGCTTGGTGCACGCGGCCTTGCGTCCGCGGGGTGCCGGTGAGTGGCGGGTGGGAGGAATTCGGGCGCGCGCGGCGTGTGGGGGTTGGCGGCGGGCGGACTGGCGCCGCGGCGCGGTCCCGCTCAACGCGGCCGCCCGGAGCGACCGCCGCCCTACCAGCCGCCGTTTCCGGCCTGCGGCGTCGGCGGTACGGCTGGTGCCACGCGGCCGGCGCCGGCGCGATCAACGGCCGGCGAGCGCGGGAAACAGCGCGGCGGCGATGAGGAGCAGGACCGCCGGGACCAGCAGCAGCGCGACCACGAGCTGGATCTTCGGCGCCGCGCGCGCGGCGAGCTCGGAGCGCCGGGCCGCGCGGAGCGAGCGGGCCTCGGCCGCCTGGGCGGCGAGGGTGGGAGCGAGTGGGGCGCCGTGGATCTCCGCGCGCCGCAGGGCGGCGACCAGCGCCGGGATCCCCTCGGCGGGACATCTCGCCTCGAGGCCGTCGAGCGCGCGCTCGATCGGCTCCCCCAGCCGGGCGCGTTGAGTGGCGCGCCGCAGCTCGCGCGCCAGCAGCCCGGGATGCCGGCGGCCGACCTCCGCCAGCGCTCGCCGCGGCGTCAGCCCGGCACCGACCGCCACGCGCAGCAGGTCGAGTACATCCGGGAGCTCCGCGGCGATCGCCTTCCCCCGCGCGCGGGCGCGCCGCCGCAGGCCGACCTCCGGCGCGGCGAAGCCCGCGGCGGGCGCCGCGAGGACCAGCGCGACGCCGAGCCGCCCCGGCGCGGCCGGCGCCAGCGGAGCGACGACGAGCGCGGCGAGCAGCGCCAGCCCCGCCTGCAGCGCGACGACGTCCGCCACCGGCCGGTCCACCCCGGCCGCCGCGACCCGCGCGGCCAGCCCCCGCGGCGCCCGGATCCCGAGACCCGCGCCGACCCGGGCCACCACGGCCGAGAGCGCGCCCCGCCGCCGCCGGCGGCGCCGGGCCGCCCCGGCCAGCTCGCCGAGCGCACACCCGAGCGCCGCCCCGGAGCCGCCGGCCAGAGCCGCCGCCAGGCTCACGACGGCCTCCCGGCGACGGGCGCCGCCGTCCCCGCGCCGCCGGCCGCAGCCGCAGCCAGGCTCACGGCGACCTCTCGGTCGCGGCCGTCCCGCCAGGACCCCAGGCGAGACGCGGGGCGGCCGGCGAAGGTGGACGTCTCATCGGATCACCTGGAGCGCCAGGCGGCGGACGCAGGCGAGGGCGATCACCTGCAGGACGAGCGCGAAGCAGGTGAGGAAGGCGGACACGGGGTGCGCGACGAGGCGGGCGACGAAGCCGGGGCTCGCGAGCTCGGCCAGCAGCGCGGCGCCGATCGGCAGGACGAGCACGATGCGCGCGGTGAAGCGCGCCTGGGCGGTGGCCGCCAGGGCGTCGCGGTCCTGGCGCGCGGCGGTTTCGAGCGCCTCCGCGAGGTCGCGGAGCAGCGCCGGGAGGTCGCCGCCGGCGTCGCGCTGCAGCAGGATGCCGGCCACCATCGCGTCCCACGGCGGGCTGGTGGCGCGGCGGCGGAGGCGCTCGAGCGCGCCGGCCGTGGGCGCGCCGAGCCGGAGCGCGCGGGCGGCGGCGCGCAGCTCGTGGCCGGCGGGGCCGGGCACGCCACCGGCGACCACCGAGAGCGCGCCGCGCACCGAGTGGCCGGCCGACAGCGCGTCCGCGAGCGCGCGGGCGACGGACGGCGCGGCCCCGGCCAGCGCGCGGCTGAAGCGCCGCCGCCGCGCGCGGACGGCGGCCATCGCCACCGCCGGGCCGGCGACCGCGGCGAGCGCGGCCGCGACCGGGCCTCCGATGCACCACCCGGCCGCGGCCAGCGCCAAGGCGGCGACCACGGCAATCCGCCGCCGCTCGGGCGCCGACGGCGCCACGCCTTCACGACCGGCCCGCACCACCGGCGCGACGATCCGCCCCACCCCCGCCGCAACCCGCGTGCGCTCGACCGCCGCCAGCGCCTCCCACGCACCGAGGACGGCCGAGACCGCAGCCGCGGCCGCGAGCGCAGCCGCGGTCACGCGGCCTCCAGGCGGGCGGCGAGGGTGTCGCTCAGGGCGGCTCGCCAGCGGCCGGTGCCGGCGCGGAAGGCGTAGAGCTCGCGGGCGGCGGGTCCGGCGGCTATGCGGACGACCTCGGCGACGGCGACGACGCGGCGGGCGCCGTCGGACGTCCGTGCCTGGCAGACCACGAGGTCGAAGGCGTCGGCGACCTGCTCGCGGATCGCGGCGTGCGGCAGCCCGAGGTCGGCCATCAGCGCCAGCACCTCGATGCGGCGCAGGGCCTCGGCCGGTGAGCCGGCGTGGACGGTGCACAGGGAGCCGTCGTGGCCCGTGGACAGGGCGGTCAGCATGTCGAGCGCCTCGGCGCCGCGGACCTCCCCCACGATGATGCGGTCGGGCCGCATCCGCAGCGCGTTGCGGACCAGCCGGCGGATCGTCACCTCGCCGCGGCCCTCGAGGTTCGGCGGGCGCGCCTCCAATCGGACGACGTGCGGCTGGGCCAGGCGCAGCTCGGCGGCGTCCTCGATCGTCACCACGCGCTCGCCGGGCGCGATGAAGCTCGACAGCGCGTTCAAGGTCGTCGTCTTCCCCGAGCCGGTCCCGCCGCAGACCAGGATGGTGCAGCGGGCGCGCACCGCGCGGGCCAGGAACTCCAGCAGCGGGCGGGTCAGGGTGCCGTTAGCCACGAGCTCCTCGGGCGTGAAGCCGGTGCGGCGGAAGCGGCGGATGGTCAGCGCCGGGCCGTCGAGGGCGAGCGGCGGGAGCACGACGTTGATGCGCGAGCCGTCGGGCAGGCGGGCGTCGGCCAGCGGCTCCGCCTCGTCGGCGCGGCGGCCGAGCGGGGCGAGGATCCGCTCGATCGCGTCGCGCAGGTCGGCCTCGCGCTCGAAGCGCACGCCCGTGGACACGAGGCGGCCGGCGCGCTCGACCCACACCGGAGCCGTCCCGGACACCATGATCTCGTCCACCTCGGGGTCGGCCAGCAGCGGCTCCAGCGGACCCAGGCCGAACGCCCGCTCGGCGATCCGCGCCACGAGATCGGCGCGATGCGGCTCGGCCAGCACGCCGGCCTCGCGGTCCACGAGCGCGCGGATGCGCCCGTGCACGTCGGCGTCCTCGGCGGGCTCGCCCGCGCCGGCGCCGGCCAGCAGGCGCTCGCGCAGGTCGGTGGCGAGGGCATCGAGCGGGTCCATGCCACGTATAGGCGCCCGCGCAGGGTTCTCGCCCCCGGCGAGCGGCTGTGCGCAGCCTCACGGTTACCTGCCGCGCGCGGTGGGTTACATCACTCGATGGCGGACGACCTCTTGACCCGGCGCACGATCGACCTCCACGGGCACCCCGTGAGCTACCGGCTCGCCGGCAGCGGCCCGGTGCTCGTGCTGATCCATGGCATCACCTCGAGCTCGCGCACGTGGGAGCGGGTGCTCCCCGCGCTGGCCGAGCACCACACCGTGCTCGCGCCCGACCTGCTCGGCCACGGCGAGTCGGCCAAGCCGCGCGGCGACTACTCGCTCGGCGCCTACGCGAGCGGCGTGCGCGACCTGATGATCGCGCTCGGGCTCACCCCGGCCACGG
Organism: Solirubrobacteraceae bacterium; assembly: GCA_025935735.1. The sequence continues at coordinate 6,630 of JAICUS010000294.1, forward strand.
TCGTCGGCCACTCGCTGGGCGGCGGGATCGCGATGCAACTCGCCTACCAGTTCCCCGAGCGGATCGAGCGGCTCGCGCTCGTCTCCAGCGGCGGGCTCGGCCGCGAGGTCAACCTGATCCTGCGCGCCGCGACGCTGCCGGGCTCCGAGTACGTGCTGCCGCTCCTCTGCGCCCCAGTGCTCCGGGACGCCGTGCGGACGCTCGGCCGCGCGGCCGGCGTCGTCGGCCTGAAGCCCGGCTCTGACCTGCAGGGCATCCTCGAGGGCTTCGGCTCGCTGGCCGCGGTCGACGCCCGGCGGGCGTTCCTGCACACCGCGCGCTCGATCATCGACCTGACCGGCCAGCGGGTCAGCGCGCAGGACCGCCTCTACCTCGCCGCCGGCATGCCGACGCTGATCGTGTGGGGCGAGAACGACCCGATGATCCCGGTCGCCCACGGGCGCGAGGCGCACGCGGCGATGCCGGGCAGCCGGCTCGAAATCTTTTCGGACGCCGGCCACTTCCCGTTCAACGACGACCCGGTGCGCTTCGCGGCGCTGCTGCGCGAGTTCGTGGCCGGGACGGCGCCGGCGGAGCACGACGAGGAGCGCATCCGCCGGCTCCTGTTGCGCGAAGCCGCCTAGAGCCCGTCGTCGACTGTCAGCGCGCGCAGATGGGCGTCGTCCCCGGGCGCGCGGGCGAGGAGCCGGACGTCGGCGGCGAACGACTGCGCCGCGGCGAGGTAGACGGCGTCGGCCGCCGAGACCTGCAGCGTGGCCAGCACGCGCGGTTGGCGGGCGTCGTCG
>JAICUS010000440.1 GCA_025935735.1 Solirubrobacteraceae bacterium
CCGGTCGAGCGCTACCTGCGCGACGCCAAGATCACCCAGATCTACGAGGGCACCAACGAGATCCAGCGCCTCGTGATCGCTCGCGCGCTGAAGTAGCCTGGAGGCCATGCTCTCCAACTGGCCGGCGGGGCGCCGGATCGCGTTCACCACGGTGTTCTGCCTGGCCGTCGCGCTGACCATCGCCGCGCTGGCGCAGGGGCTGTCGCCGTCCGGGCCGATGCGGGTGCTCGAGGTGGCGGCGATCGTGGTCACGGCGACGTTGCTGCTCGGCGGGGCGATCGGGCTCGTGGTGGCCAAGCTGGCCGACTACCAGAGCCCCGAGAGCGAGGCGGACTTCGAGCGGCTCGTGCTGCGCTCGGAGGAGCTGGCCCGCGAGCACCTCGCCGACGAGCCCGACTTCGGCGAGCTCGACCCGTACGACCCGCGCGACTTCCAGATGTTGATCCGCGAGGCGCTGGACGACCTGCCGGACCTGCTGATCCGCGCGCTCGACCACGTCGCGGTGGTCGTCTCCGACCAGGGCCACAGGCACCACGCCTACGGCCTCTACCAGGGCGACACCGTCGCGCGCGACGACTACCCCGACCGGATCGTCATCTTCCGCGACACGCTGCTGCGCGACTTCGGGCACGACCCGGACCGCCTGCGCGACCAGGTGACCCGCACGGTGCGCCACGAGCTGGCCCACCACCTCGGCGCCGACGAGCTGGGCGTGCGGGAGCTCGGCCTGTGATGATCGTGATGACACCCGACGCCGGCGAGGCGGAGATCGCCGCCGTCCGGGCCAGACTCGAGACGACGGGCGTGCACGTGCTCGTCATGCCGGGCGAGCTGACCACGGCGATCGGCGCGATCGGCGACCCGGAGGGCGTGCGCACGCTGGGCCTGGAGGGCATGCCGGGCGTCGACCGGGTGGTGCCGATCTCGCGGCCCTACAAGCTCGCCTCGCTGGAGCTCTCCCACCACCGGCCGAGCACGTTCGAGATCGACGGCCGGGTGGTCGGCGGCGACCAGACGTTCTGCCTGATCGCGGGGCCGTGCACGGTCGAGTCGCGCGAGCAGACGCTCGCGGTCGCCCGGATGGTCAAGGCCGGCGGCGCCTCGATGCTGCGCGGCGGCGCGTTCAAGCCGCGGACCTCGCCGTTCGCGTTCAAGGGCCTGGGCGTGCCGGCGCTGGAGATCCTGGCCGAGGCGCGGGCGGAGACGGGGCTGCCCATCGTCACCGAGTTCCTGGACACCACCCACGCCTCCGCGATCGCCGAGCACGCCGACGTGGTGCAGATCGGCGCGCGCAACATGCAGAACTACGCGCTGCTGGAGGTGGCGGGCAAGCTGGGCAAGCCGGTGCTGCTCAAGCGCGGGCTCTCGTCCTCCCTGGACGAGCTGCTGATGGCCGCGGACTACGTGCTCAAGGAGGGCAACGAGTGCGTGATGCTGTGCGAGCGCGGCATCCGGACGTTCGAGACGGCCACGCGCTTCACCCTCGACCTGTCCGCGGTGCCCTGGCTGAAGCTGCACACGCACCTGCCGGTGATCGTCGACCCTTCGCACGCCTCGGGCGACCGCCGGCTGGTCGAGCCGCTGGCCCGCGCGGCGGCCGCGGTGGGGGCGGACGGGATCATCGTGGAGGTCCACCAGGATCCCGCCGCCGCCCTGTGCGACGGGCCGCAGGCGCTCTACGGCAGCGACTTCGCCGACTTCGCCGCCCGCGTGGCCGCCCACGCCTCCCTCGACGGCAGGCGGATCGCCTGACGGCCGGCCAGGTTCGCCGCGACCAGCGCGAGGACGGTCAGGAGCGCGCCGGCGATCTCGTAGTCACCTGGCCGGTAGCCCTGGCCGATGGCGATGGCGAACGCCACCACCGGGACGAGGTTGATGAACAGCGTGCCGTTGGGCGGCCCGAGCCGGCGGATGCCCTCGTTCCAGGCCATCACGGCGACCACGCCGCCCATGAAGATGACGAACACGATCTGCAGCCAGGCGGCGCCGAGCGCCCCGGCGCCCGGCAGCGCCTCCGCGCCGGTGGCGGTGACCGCCGCGGTGGCGGCGAAGATGGTCAGCGTCCCGCCGGCGGCGGTCAGCGTCGTGTAGCGCAGCGGCGAGAAGCCGGCGAAGCGGCGGGCGCCGAGCGTGTAGAACACCCAGCCGACCGCGCCGACGAGGATCAGCACGTCGCCGCCCGAGCCATGCGCCAGGTTGCTCGCGTGCCCGCGCGAGATCACCAGCACGACGCCGGCGAGCGCGACCGCCATGGCGACCAGCGTGGCCTTCGCGGGCGTCTGCCTGGCGGTCAGCCAGAGCACGAGCACGGTCAGCAGCGGCTGGGCGGCCACGATCAGCGCGGCGTCCTGCGGGCGCGTGTGCTCGAGGCCGAGGTAGGAGAGCAGGTTGAAGCCGGCGAAGCCGAGCGAGCCGAGCACGAAGAGCTCGAGCGTCCGGCCGTCGGTGCGCAGCGCCCGGCGGCCCTCGAGCGCGAGGAGCAGCACGACCCACACCGGCACGGCCACGCCGTAGCGGATCGCGGTCAGCGGGAACGGGTCGACGTGGTGCATCGCCGACGCGGCGATCGGGAACATGGCGCCCCAGCACAGGGCGGCCAGCAGCGAGGGGAGCGAGTCCAGTGGGGAGGTTCGATTGTCGTCGAACATTGTCGGCCCAGCGTATCACGTAGTACGATGAACATCGAACCATGACGGTCGCCGCCGACGAGCCCCACACCGAAGACCTCTCGCTCGCGACCGTGATGGCCGCGCTCAGCGACCCGGGGCGCCTGGAGATCGTGCGCGTGCTGGCCGCCGAGGGCGAGCGCACGTGCGGGACGTTCGACCTCGGGCTCTCCAAGGCCACTCGCTCGCACCACTTCAAGGTGCTGCGCGAGGCCGGGATCACGCACACGCGGGCCGAGGGCACGCACCGCCACGTCTCGCTGCGCCGGGAGGACCTCGAGGTGCGCTTCCCCGGGCTGCTTCCGGCTGTGCTCAGCGCTGCTGAGAAGCAGGGGGTCCGGGGGGCGGCAGCCCCCCGGTCGATTACCTCGGTCCCTGCCTGATCGCCTGGTTGGCCATCTTGGCGAGGGCGGCGCGGTCGCTGCCCTTGCCGACGACGTTCGCCTGGATCGTGTAAGTCGCGCCGCGCTCTCGCCACGAGATCGCCGGCGGGGAGCACGAGGCGCCGCAGCTCAGCGGCTTGAAGCGCCCGTGGCGGCCACGGGCCAGCGCGACGCGCTTTGACCCGAACGGCGAGCCGCCCTTCTCGCCGCGGAACTCGGCCTCGAAGCAGGCGGTCGCCTCACCGCAGCGGGGCACGTCGGCCAGGCTCAGCGTGTAGGTCCGGCGCGTCTCCCAGTGCTCGGCGTAGAGCCGCTTGGAGTCGGTCGGCATCGCGTCCGGGAACAGGACGGCGATGCGCGTCTTCGCCTTGGCCCGGGGCAGGGCGTCGGCGAACAGCGCGTTCAGGTCGGCGGTGTGGACGCCGGCGAGGGCGAACGTGGCGAGGAGCGGGGCGAGCATGGCCGGCGAGCGTACGGACGCCACACCGGCGCAGCCAGGTGGCTAGCCGTACCCTTGACAAGCGATCCATCGCGATATATCGTTGACGCATCGCGAACGATCGAAGAAAGGACAACGACATGCATGCGCATGCTCAGGAATGGGGCGGCTACGGTCGTCACCGCCACCACCATCATCAGCACCGGCGCAACCTCGAGGACTTCATCGCGATGATGCGCGGAGGGCCGTTCGGCGACCCGCGCGACTTCAAGGCGATGTTCTTCGGCGGCCCGGGCGGCCCCGGCGGCCCTCGGGGCCGCGGACGCGGCCGGGCGCGGCGCGGCGACGTCCGCGCGGCGATGCTGCTGCTGCTCGAGGCCGAGCCGCAGAACGGCTACCAGCTCATCCAGGAGATCGAGCGCCGCACCGAAGGGCTGTGGAAGCCGAGCCCCGGCTCGGTCTACCCGGCGCTGCAGCAGCTCGAGGACGAGGGGCTGGTCCGGGCCGTCGAGGCCGAGGGCCGGCGCGCCTACGAGCTCACCGAGGAGGGCCGCCAGTACGTCGACGGCAACCGCGACGAGCTCGGCGACCCCTTCGCCGCCGTCCGCGGCGGCATGGACGAGGGCGTCATGGACCTCCGCGGCCTGATGTTCCAGGTCGGCGCCGCCGCCATGCAGGTGGCCGCCGCCGGCCACACCGACGAGGCGCGCAAGATCCTCACCGACGCGCGCCGCGCGCTCTACACCGTCCTCGCCGAGGACACCGGCGAGCGCGACTGACCCCCGCGGGACCGCTCCCCACCGCTCCGGCCTCCGTGTCCCCCGGCCGGGGCGGTGGTCCCGCCGCCCCCGCGCGCCGCGCGCCCCGCCGTGCGCTGCGGGCGCCCCGCGCGCCGCGGGCGCCTCGTTGCGCCGGCGAACTGCTTGCTGGGTAAGGAGGCGAGAGCCCTGGTCGCCGTGCGTGGATGATCGTCTCTGCGGCGCCCGCGGCACCGCGGGGCTGATTAGTCGCGCAATAGCGCGACTAAGGCGCCCCACGTCTTTCCGGTGCAACACGTTCGCGGTTGATCTTGATCGGTTCGCGCTCCGCTGCGATCGATCGTGCGCGGCGGAAGGCTCCCCATCCCCTACCCAGCAAGCAGTTCGCCGGCGCAGCGAGGCGCCCCACTAGTCTCATCGCGGTGCGCGTCGCCCCCGAGGTCCAGGCCGCGCTCGACGCCGCCCGCCCGGTCGTGGCGCTGGAGAGCACGATCATCGCCCACGGGCTGCCGCGCCCGGACAACCTGCGGGTGGCCGGGGAGATCGAGGACGCGGTGCGGGCGCATGGCGCCGTGCCCGCCACGATCGCGCTGGTCGGCGGCGAGGTCCGGGTCGGGCTCGACGAGGAGGCGCTGTCGGCGCTGGCGCTGACCGACGGCGTGGTCAAGTGCGGCGTGCGCGACCTGGCACCCGCTCTGGCGCGCGGGGTGGCCGGGGCGACGACGGTCGCCGCCACTGCGCACATCGCGGAGCGCGCGGGCATCCGGGTGTTCGCCACGGGCGGGCTCGGGGGCGTCCATCGCGGCTTCGCGGAGAGCTTCGACGAGTCCGCCGACCTGGGGACGCTCGCCCGCGTGGGCGTGTGCGTCGTGTGCGCGGGCGTGAAGTCGATCCTCGACCTGCCGGCGACGCTCGAGCGGTTGGAGACGCTGAACGTGACGGTGCTCGGCTACGGCACGGACACG
>JAICUS010000092.1 GCA_025935735.1 Solirubrobacteraceae bacterium
GGCGCACGCCGCCCGTGCAGGAGCAGCGTGCCCGCGGCGGGGCGCGGCCGGGCCGAGATCGCCACCGGCCCGGCGAGCGTGAACCGCGCCCGGGGGAAGCGCTCGGTCTCGATCGCCCGGTGCCCGAGCGTCGCGTCGCGTCGTGCCGCGCGTCACCTTCGGCGCCCCGTGCCGGGGCCGGCGAACTGCGGCTGGGTAGGGAGTGGGTGCCCCTGGCCGCGGTGTGCGGGTGATCGGTTCCCGGGCGCCGGCGCCCGTGCGTGTCACGTTACGCGGGGATAGCCCGACGAACTTTACACGCGAAACCCTGAGCAAAGCCGAGCCCGGTCGAACCCGGTCACAAGTGATCGCTTTCCGCGCTCACGCCCGAGGCTCGCTCACACCCGACCCTGCCACCCGGACCCAGGGTCGACCGCTTCCCTACCCAGCCGCCGTTCGCCGATCCCGCCGAGCGGACAGGCAGCGATAGCGTTGAGCGCATGCAGCCCGCCACCCGCGCCGGAGACGCCGACCGCGAGCGGGCGCTCGTCACCCTTCGCGACGCCGTCGTCAGCGGGCACCTGACCCTGGACGAGTTCTCGGGGCGCGTGGAGCATGCCGAGCTGGCCCGCACGCACGCGGATCTCGAGGCGGTGACGGCCGACCTGCCGGCGAAGCCGGGGACCGCGGACCTGCCGGTGCGCCACCGGGCGGTGTTCTCGCGGCTCGAGCGCTCCGGGCGCTGGGAGCTCGCGCCGGAGTCGCGGGTGGTGTCGATCGGCGGAACGGTCCGGCTGGACCTCGGGCAGGCCACGCTGCACGGCCCGGAGACGACGCTCCACGTGCGCAACTACTTCGGCACGATCACGCTGCTCGTCCCGCGCGGCGTGATCGTCGACGTGGACGGCGGCGGCATGTTCGGCACGCGGGACATCGACCTCCCGGACGCGGGTCCGGTGGCCGACGCCCCGCGGCTGCACATCCGGACCTCGGGCCCGTTCGGGACCCTGCGGATCCGGACCAGCCCGCGCCCCGGCTGAGCGGCTCAGCCCTGGCCGGGCGCCGGCGCGTACTCGCCGAGGAACCCGGCGCCGATGATCTTCTCGTCCACGGCGGCGCGGCCGATGTAGCACTCCCACTCGCGCCCGTCCGAGCGCAGCGAGCGGCAGCCGCCGTTGACGTGCTTGGTGGCGTCGACGGTCGGCTCGACGGTGCCTTTCAGGTCGGCCTCGTCGGGCGTGAAGGACCCGGAGACCGTGCAGCGGTACTCGATCCCGTCGCGCACGGTCGTGCAGTGCGGCGTCGTGCCGACGAGGAACTTGGTGCCGGCGGGCAGCGAGCGGGCGACGTCGTCGGGCGAGAGCAGGCTCGCGCCCAGCGCGGCGCCCGGGACGGCCACGGCGAGCACCGCGGCGCCGGCGGCCACGCGGCGGCGGACGGTGCGCCGGCGAGTCCGGGCGAGGTCGGCGGCGGCGGCACGCTCGAGCGCGTCGCCGAGGGCGGTCAGGCGGGCGGTCATCGGGCGGCCTCCTTGGAGAGTCGGGCGCGCAGTGCGCTGAGCCCGCGGTGCACGCGGACCCGCGCGGCGGCGGGCGTGGTGCCGAGCGCGGCGGCCACGTCGGCGTAGGGCAGGTCGTCGACCACGCGCAGACGGATCGCCTCCCGCTGGGCCTCCGGGAGCGCGTCCAGCGCCTCGTCGAGGCCGTCCAGCCAGGCCTCCTCGGCGGGCGCCGCGACGGCCGGCAGCCCGAGCCGCTCGCGCGCCGCCGCCTCCAGCCGGCGGCGGCGGACGGACATCAGCAGCACGTTGCGGGCGATCCCGAACAGCCACGGCCCGGCGGAGCCGTCGCACTCGTCGCGGAAGCGCGAGCGGACGAGCCAGGCCTGCGCGAACGTCTCGGACGTCAGCTCGTGGGCGGCGTCGTCGTCGCGCGTGCGGCGCAGGTGGTAGCCGAGCACGCGGTCGGCGTAGCGGTCGTACAGCTCGCGAAACGCCCGCGCGTCGGTGCGGGCGGCGGCGATCAGGGCGGCGTCGCTGCGCATGTCATACCGGACATGGCGCGAGGCGCCGCGTTCGTTACACGTCGTAGCGCGCGACCGTGAAGCCGATCAGCATCGGCACGTGCACGGCGTACACGACCAGCGACAGCGTGAGCACGACCAGCGTGCCGCCGCTCAGGCCGTCGCGCAGGAACGCGTACAGGATCATCCCCGCGGTGATCGCGTACGCCAGCAGCGCCCACCGCGCCACTTGGAAGAAGCGCTCGCGCGCGAACCCGCGCACCCGCAGCAGCAGCACGAGGTTGGTCACCAGCAGCGCCGCGGACAGCGCGAGCAGGACGACGGCCGGCACCAGCGGCACGTGCTGCGGGATGTGCGAGGCCAGGTAGATGCCGCCGGCCACGATCAGCGCCAGCGACGTCATGCCGATCGCGGTGACCGGCGGCAGCCGCTGCTCGCTCATCCCGTCGCCACCCGGGTCATGATCACGAACGTCGCCACCTGCAGCACGCCGGTGACCCCGGCCGTGTAGATGAACCGCTTCATCAGGCGCCCGATCACCTCGGGGTTCGGGCGCGGCTTGCGCAGCTCGAACAGCACCGCGATGTTCGCCGGCTCGAGCAGCCCGAGCGCGATCACCGCCATGACGCCGACGACGATGTAGCTGGCCACGATCCAGCCGTGGCGGTAGTAGGAGCTGTCCACCGTGCCGAGCAGGTGGCCGAGCTGCCAGCCGGCGGCCAGGGTGACGGTGACCAGGGTCGGCATGAGCAGCGCCATTTTCGGCATCAGCTTCTTGGTCATCTCGATCCGCGCGGGGATCGCCAGGCTGCCGAGGATCGGGCCCAAGATGAGCCCGAGGAACAGGTCGACCACCGTCCAGCCCGCCCCGAACACGATGTGCAGGAACTCGAGCGGCCACAGCTTGTTGACCGCGATGGCCACGATTGTCAAAACCAGGACCACGGCGACGATCGGCAGGCCCTTGCGCGGGATGATCTCGAAGTCCGCCGCGGCGGCGGGGTCCGCGGCGGGCGGAGCGTGGACGGCGACGTCGGTCACGGGCCAACACTAACCGCGAGCCAGTCGTTGCGAAAGGCCTCGCGGGGATCGAGCGTGTTCGCCAGCCGACAGAAATCCGGCAGGCGCTCCGGCCGCGGCCGGGTGAGGAAGAGCTTGCCCCAGTGCGGGATGGCGCCGAAGGGCGCCAGCGCGGCCTCGACGTCCTGCAGCGCCCGCTCGACCGCGGCCTGGTCGCGCCGCCAGGTGAAGTGCAGGGCGAGTGTGTCGCGGCGGTGCTGCGGGCTCAGCCACAGCTCGTCGGCCGCCACCGTGCGCAGCTCGGACACCTGCAGGATCGCGTCGAGCGCCGGCCCGAGCGCGCGCACCGCCTCGATCGCCCCACGGGCGTCCGCGCGATCGACGAAGAACTCCGACTGGATCTCCTCGCCGTGGCTGGGCGTGAACTCCAGCCGGAAGTGCGGCAGCCGGTCCGACCACGCACCGGGGACGCCGAGCTGCGGCGTGCAGCTCGCCGCGTCGACGCCGGGGATCGGGTGGCGCTCGCCGTCCGCCGGGCGGCCGGGCAGCTCCGGCTCGGGCTCGTCCGTGCGCCGCTTGGCCCAGATCGCGCCGGCGCGCTCGCCCCAGCGCGTGAACACGCTGACGCTGTAGCTCGCGCCCATGATCGCGTCGAGGTCGCCGAGCAGCTCGTCCCACGTGACGTCCTCGAAGACCCGCTGGGCGACCTCGTAGGCGGGCTCGACGTCGAGGCTCAGCCGCGTGACGACGCCGAGGGCGCCGAGGCCGACCACCATCCCGGCGAAGTCCGCATCGCCGCGGTGCGCGCGCACCACGTCGCCGGTGGAGGTGACCAGCTCGAGCGCCGCCACCGCCGTGGCCAGGTTGCCGTTGCGCGCGCCGGAGCCGTGCGTCGCCGTGGCCACCGCGCCGCCGACCGTGATGTGCGGCAGCGACGCGAGGTTGGCCAGCGCCAGGCCGCGCGCGTTGAGCACGCCCGCCAGGTCGCCGTAGCGCACCGCCGCCGGGACCTCGACCGTGCCGTCGCCGAACGTCACGTCGCCCGGCAGCTGGGACACCGACACGAGCTCGTCCGAGTCCGCGATGCCGGTGAACGAGTGCCGCGACCCGACCGCGCGGATCCGCTCCGCGCCGGCCACCAGCCGGCGCAGCTCGTCCAGCGAGCGCGGCGTGTGCACCACCCGCGCCCGGTACTCGTAGTTGCCCGCCCAGTTGCGCATCGCCCTGCATCATCCCCGCATGCCCGAAGTCACGCTCGACCACTGTGTCATCCACGTCAGCGACTGGGAGCGCTCCAACGCCTTCTACCGCGACGTGATCGGCGCCGAGCTCGTGCGCCGCGGCGCCGGCTGGGCTTACCGGCTCGGCGCCCAGCAGCTCAACGTCCACGGCCCGGGCGTCGACGCCCACCCGGTGGCGCGCGACCCGGTCCGGCCCGGCAACAGCGACGTCTGCTTCGCCTGGGGCGGCTCGATCGAGGACGCGGTCGCTCATCTGGAGCGCCACGGCGTCGCCGTCGAGGAGGGCCCGGTCGCCCGCCACGGCGCCCGCGGCGAGGGGGTCAGCGTCTACTTCCGCGACCCCGACGGCTCGCTCATGGAGTTCCTGGCCTACTGATGCTCGCCCAGGAGTACCGGCGCTTCGGCGAGGCCGGCGGCGCGGGCCCGCTGTACGCGCGCGTCGCCGTCGCGCTGAGCGAGTCCGCGGGGGCGCTGCGCGCCATCGAGGCGGTGCCCAAGCGCCAGCCGGCCCTGATCCTCGCCGCGCTGCACGACCTCGCCTTGGCCGGCCGCGCCCCGGCGCTGGCTGCGGCGTATGCCGCCGCGGACGGCGAGGCGGCGGGCGGCGCGGCCGTCGACACGCTGCTGCGGATGCCCGACGCGGTCGCGGCCATCGCCGCGGCCCGGCGGACGCGGACCGATGCGGGCGGACACGGCGCGGTGCTCTATCCGGCGATCGCCGAGGCCGCCCACCGGGCCGGCGCGGTCGCGGTCGGGCTGATCGACGTGGGCTGCGCGGCCGGGCTCAACCTCACCGTGGATCGCGTCGGGATCGCGTACGGCAACGGGCGGTCGCTGGGGGACCCGGCATCTCCCGTGCAGCTGTCGTGCTCGCTCCGGGGCGGCCGGCCCGTCCCGGCGCGGGCGCTCCCCGAGGTCGTCGCCCGGATCGCCGTCGACCGCGATCCGGTGGACGTGACCGACCCGGACGACGCCCGCTGGCTGCGCGCCTGCCTGCCGCCGGATCAGCCCGAGCGGGCCGCGCGGCTCGAGGCGGAGATCGCGCTTGCCCGGACGGCGCCGCCGCTGCTGCTGCGCGGCGATCCCGTCGAGGTGCTGCCCGGCGCCTTCGCCCGTGTGCCCGCGGACGCCCTGCCGGTCGTGACCACCACGTGGGCGCTGTCGCGCTTCCCGTCCGAGTACCGCCTGCGCTTCCTGCAAGGCCTCGGCGACGCGGCGGCCGGCCGGGCGGTGGCCTGGGTGTCGGCCGAGGGGGTGGGCGTCGCGCCGGCGATCCCGACGCTCGGCGACCGCCGCGCCTTCGGCCACAGCATCGTCGGCCTGGCGGCGCTGGACCGCTCGTCCCTGCGCGCCGAGGCCGTCGGCCGCTGCTGGTCGCGCGGCCGCTGGCTGGCGTGGCTGGCCCAGTAGGCTGGGCGCGTCGTCCACCGACCCATGGAGGGGTGCTGTGCTCCGTAAATCGCTCGCCGTCGCGGTCACGCTGACCGCCGCCTTCGCCGTCGCGCCCGCCGCCGAGGCGAAGAACGTGACGGTGATGACCCGCAACCTGTTCCTCGGCGCCGACCTGATCCCGCTCGCCACCGCGCCGGCGGACCAGTTCCAGCAGAAGGCGAGCCAGGTCTTCGACTCGGTCGCCGCCACCGACCCGAACGGGCGGATGAAGCTGGTGGCCGGCGAGATCGCCAAGGCCAAGCCGGATCTCGTGGGGCTGCAGGAGGTGTCGCTGTGGCGCACCGGCGCGGCGCCCGCCTCCCACGTCGTCTACGACTACTCGACGACGATCATGAAGGAGCTGGCCCGCCGCCACGCGCATTACCGGCTCGTGACGATGAAGCGCGGCTTCAACGTCGAGGGGCCGACGGACCGCGGCACCGACATCCGGCTGACGCTGGGCGACGCGATCCTCGCGCGCAAGGGCGTCAAGGTGTCCCACGTGCGCTCGGCCGTGTTCAAGCAGCAGCTGACGATCCCCACCAACGGCGTCGGCCCGGTGCAGGCGACGCGCGGCTACAACGAGCTCGACGCGCGCATCGGCAGGCTGCGCTTCCACTTCGTCAACACGCACCTCGAGGCCTACAGCCCCGACATCCGCTTGGCGCAGGCCAAGGAGCTGGTCGCGGGGCCGCTGAAGTCCAAGCTCAAGACCGTGCTCGTCGGCGACCTCAACTCCGGCCCCGACCTCACGTCGCCCGCCGACCGCCCGCCTTATAAGGCGATCGCCCACGCCGGCTTCAAGCCGGAGCGCACCGCCAAGGACAGCTGCTGCTTCGGCGACAGCCTCAACGCCGGCGGCTGGGACCACAACGTCGACTGGATCATGGCCAAGCCGAAGGTCAAGCTCGTGCGCTCGTCGCTCACCGGCACCGAGACCACCGCGGCCGGCGTGCACCCGTCCGACCACGGCGGCGTGGTCAGCACCTTGCGCCTCTGAGGCGCCGGCGGCGCCTCGTCCGCCGCGGCCAGTGCAAGCGGGAGCGGCCGCGGCGGACGATCCAGTGCCGGCGGGCCATCGGCCTACGCCGGGACGAGGGTCGACGGCTCGCCCTCCTGGGGCAGCACGGCGAGCAGTACGAGGTAGGCGACCAGGCCGGCGCCGCTGAACAGCGTGGAGATCGCGAAGCCGACGCGGACGAGCACGGGATCGACGTCGAAGTAGGCGCCGAGCCCGCCCGCGACGCCGCCGACGAACTTGTCGGAGCGCGAGCGGGTCAGGCGGCGGGGGAGCGGGGAGGAATGAGCCATGCCCACAGGTTCGTCCCCGCCCGGCCCTCACACCATCGGGAATGACCCCAAGGGACCCCGGAACGGACCCTCGGGGCTCGGGCTCAGTGCAGCGACCAGAGCCCGGTGTCGCCGTAGCCGTCGTCGGCCACGTACTCGAAGGCCATCGGCTTGCCGGCGCGCGGGATCTCGAAGGCCAGGCACGCGGTCTTGGCCTGCCCGGTCGTGAGCTTCAGCGACGGGTCGTCGCACGGGTTCTTGCCGCCGATCGGGATCAGGCTCGTCTGCTTGCCCGACTCGCCGCCGCGGACGGTCAGCTGGCCCTGGGGCTGCGCGTCGTCGTAGCGCAGGCGGCCGGCGTTCTCGAAGCGCAGGACGACGCCGATCAGCTCGCGGCCGGCCGGGACGTCGAAGCCCTCGATCGGCCCGCGGAGCCGCTGCAGGGTGACCCGGATGCGGGTCTTGCGGTGGTCGTTGACGTCGTCGTGGAGCCCGGAGCCGTCGAGCACGAGCGTGTCGCCGCGGGCGCCCTTGACCGTGATCGCGTCCGGGATCCCGTCGCCGTCGCTGTCGCGCCGCTGCTTGGACCCCTTCACGACGCCGGCGGGGGTCGCCGTGGCGGCCGGGCGCGGGGAGGTCGCCGCGGCCGGTGCGGACCCGCCCGACCCCCCGCAGGCGGCCGCAGCGACCGCCGGCACGAGGAACGCGAAGAGCAGCGCTGGCTTCATGGCCGCGAGCTTCGCCGCTGCCGCCGCGCGTGTCAGTCGGTCGGCCACCCTGAAGTTTCGGCGCCCAGGCGGTGACGTACGCTGAGCGGCGATGGGCACGCAACGCCGGCAGGTCGAGGCGATCCTCGCGGGCGCCCGCGCCGAGCACCGGGCCCTGCTCGCGCTCGGCCCGCTGTCGTTCGGCGGTGCGCCGCTGGGCAACCTCTACGCGCCGCTGTCGGACGTGGCGGCGCTGGACACCGTGGCGACCGCGTGGGAGCACGGCGTCCGCACGTTCGACACGGCGCCGATGTACGGCCACGGGCTGTCCGAGCGGCGGATGGGCGCCGCGCTGCGCGAGCGGCCCCGGGCCGAGTACGTGCTCTCCACCAAGGTCGGCCGGCTGCTGGCCCCCGGCGGGGGCGGCGGCACCGACGGCTTCGCGATCCCGGAGACGCAGCACGTCGTGTGGGACTTCAGCCGCGACGGCGTCCACCGCTCGCTCCAGGAGAGCCTGGAGCGCCTCGGGCTCGACCGCGTCGACGTCGCGCTCATCCACGACCCCGACGACCACGAGCGCCAGGCCTTCGACGAGGCCTACCCGGCGCTCGAGGACCTACGCTCGCAGGGCGTCGTCACGGCGATCGGCGCCGGGATGAACCAGTCCGCGATGCTCGCCCGCTTCGCCCGCGACACTGACGTGGACCTGCTCCTGCTGGCCGGCCGCTACACGCTGCTCGAGCAGGGCGCGCTCGACGACCTGCTGCCCGCCTGCGCGGCCGGCCGCGCGCGGGTGATCGCCGCCGGCGTGTTCAACAGCGGGCTGCTGGCGCGCGACCGCCCGCCGGCCGACGCGCCGTACAACTACGCGCCGGCGCCGCCGGAGCTGATCCGCCGATCGCAAAGGATCGCCGACGTGTGCGACCGCCACGGCACGACGCTGCCCGCCGCCGCGCTCGCCTTCCCGGGCCGCCACCCGGCGGTGGCCACGGTGCTCGTCGGCGCCCGCTCACCCGCCGAGGTGGCGCGCAACGCCGAGCTGCTCGCCCGGCCGGTGCCGGACGCGCTGTGGGCGGAGCTGAGGGCCGAGGGCCTGCTGCGCCCGGACGCGCCTTAGCCGGGGCCCGCCGCGATCGCCGCGCGCACCGCGGCCGCCGTCGGCTGGTCGCCGAACCCGCTCAGGCACCAGGTCGCGCCCGCCTCGATCCACGGCGCGGACGGCGTGCCCGCGGGGTTGGTCACCACGTACTCATGGCCCTCGCCGAGCTCGGACCGCAGCTCGGCCAGCGCCTCCGGCCCCGGCAGGCCGACGGGGAACAGGCCCTGGAAGCGCGCCGCGCGGCGCAGCGGGCGCCGGTGCGGCCAGGTGAGGCCCACCCAGATCGGGATCCGGCCGTGGACCGGCCGCGGCTCGAACTCGCCGTCCCAGTAGGACTGCAGGCGCTCGAGGCCGTCGTCGAGCAGCTTCGCCCGCGCCCGCGGGTCCTCCTCCTCGCCGAACCGCTCGGCGTCGAACTCGCCGGTGTCGTTCGGCCCCAGCCCGACGCCGAGCACGAGCCGCCCGGCGCTCAGCCGGTCGAGCGACACCGTCTCGCGCGCGAGCTTGTGCGGGCGCCGGCGGGGCACCGGCGTGACCAGCGGCCCGAGCGTCACGCGCTCGGTGACGGTCGCGGCAGCGGCCAGCGTCACCCACGGGTCGGCCAGCTCCCGCACCGGCGGGCGGTAGAGCAGGTGGTCCCAGACGAAGAACCCGTCCCAGCCGGCGGCCTCGGCCTCCGCCGCCAGCGCGGCCGCGAGGCGCGGCTGGGACAGCTCCCCGAACGCCGCGATGAAGATGCCGTGGCGGGCCATTGGCGCGGGATTGAATCATTCGTAGGCTCGGGTCATGCGAGCGGTCGTCTATACGGAACACGGCGGGCCCGACGTGCTGCACGTCGCGGAGGTCGAGGAGCCACACGCCGGCGCGGGGCAGGTGCGCGTCGCCGTGCGGGCGGCGGGCGTGAACCCCGTCGACTGGAAGGCGCGCGCCGGGATGTTCCCGGGCGACCTGCCGGCGATCGACGGGCGCGAGGCGGCCGGCGTGGTCGACGAGGTGGGAGAGGGCGTCGCCGGCGTCGCCGCCGGCGACGAGGTGTTCGGCTTCGGGATCGGCGGCGCGGCGGCGGAGTACGTGCTGATGGCCGACTTCGCCCGCAAGGCCGCCGGCGCGTCTTGGGAGGAGGCGGCGGGCCTGCCGGTCGCGGTGGAGACGAGCGTGCGCGTGTTCAAGGTGCTCGGCGGGCTCTCCGCCGGGCAGACGATCGTCATCGACGGCGCGGCGGGCGGCGTCGGCGCGGCCGCCGTGCAGCTGGCGAAGGCCCGCGGCGCGCGGGTGATCGGCACCGCGAGCGAGCGCAACCACGAGTTCCTGCGCTCCCTCGGCGCCGAGCCGACCACTTACGGGCCGGGCCTGGCCGAGCGGGTCCGCGCGCTCGCACCGGACGGCGCCGACCTGGGCTTCGACACGGCCGGCAAGGGCGGCGTGCGCGAGCTGATCGAGCTGACGGGCGACCCGGCGCGGGTGGCCTCGATCGCCGACTGGGGCGCGGCCGACCTCGGCATCAAGGTGACCGGCGGCGCAGGCGCCGAGCGGGCGGTCGAGGCGCTCGCCGAGGCGGCCGAGCTGATCGAGGCGGGCCGCTTCAGCCTGCCGGTCGCTCAGACGTTCCGCTTCGCGGAAGCAGCTGAGGCCCACCGCGTCAGCGAGGAGGGGCACGTGCGCGGGAAACTGGTGTTGATCCCGTAGCCCGGCGCGTCTACTCTGGCGCGCGAGCAAGGATGCCTGACCGAAGCCGTTGCCCAAACTGCGGGGAGCGCGTCTCCCCTTACGCCGCCGGATGCGCCGTCTGCGGCGCCGACCTCGACTTCCGCCGCTGGGACAGCGGCCCGAGCCGCGCCACCCGCGCCGGCTCGTGGCTGTCGGCCCTCGGCTACGGCGGCCGCCAGGAGCGCGTGCACCCGCTGATCCTGTGGGGCTTGATCCTGTTCGGCGGCTCGATCGTCGCCGCGGTCGTCGGCTTCGTGTCCGGCCTGTTCGGCTAAGCGAGCGCGAGGCGCATCTCGAGCTGGCGCAGGACGGCGTCCGCGCCGAGCTCCTCCAGCGCCTGCGAGGCGGGTTCGCCGGCAGGTGCGTTGCTCACGCGCAGCGCGCGACCGTCAGCCGCCGCGAGCAGGACGTCGCGGGCGGCGCCGGCGTCGACCGCGGCGATCTGGAGCACGGTCACCGCCTCGGCGCGCTCGCGCAGCACCGCGGCGCCCGCCACCTCGCCGCCGCGCTCCACCACGAGACCGCCCAGCGACGCCATCGCCGCCAGGCTCTCATCGGCGCGCTGCCACGGCTCGGGGCCGAGGCGATGGGCGGCGATCCAGGCCCGCGCCTGCTCCGGCGAGACCGGGCGGCTGCCCAGCGCCTCCCGACCTGCCGGCAGCGCCCACACGATCAGCTCGCGCGCGACGGCGAAGCCGAGCTTCTCGTAGAGCGCGACGGCGCCGGAGTTGCCGTCGATCACCTCGAGCCAGGCGGCGTCGCAGCCGCGCTCGCGGGCCGCGTCGAGTCCCGCCACCAGCGCCCGCTCGCCCAGCCCGCGGCGGCGGTGCGACGGCGCCGTGCCCATGCCGCCCACCCACGCCGCCGGCCCGCGCCGGGCGATCAGCGCGAACGCCACCGGGCGCTCGTCGACCAGCACGCGCGAGCAGGCGAGGTCGACGTCATTGACGCGCACGTGCTCGGCGAACGCCGCCGCGTCCAGGCGCATGGGCACGAGGTAGTCCGAGAAGCCCGCGTTGAACAGCTCGCGCAGGACGGACGGCTCGAGCGAGTCGGCGGGGAGCACGCGCACCCGGCCGAGCCTAGCCGTCACGTAGCCTCCGGGGCATGGCCGACTACGACATCCACCTCGACGACAAGTACGGCAGCCTGGCGCTGATCGACATCCCGGCCGAGATCGCCGCCCACGAGCCGTGGTTCAACCAGACGCTGACCACGGTCAACGACTCCGTCGTCCGGCTCGGGATCATCGACGGCGACTTC
The DNA here is from genome assembly GCA_025935735.1 of Solirubrobacteraceae bacterium. The sequence goes on from JAICUS010000092.1 coordinate 11,760, forward strand.
CACTGGCACAAGCACGCCACCGAGGACGAGTTCTTCCTCGTGCTCGAGGGGCGGTTGCTGATCGACTTCGAGGACCGCGACACCGTGACGCTCGATCCCCACCAGGGCTACACCGTCCCGCGCGGCGTCATGCACCGCACGCGCGCGCCCGTGCGCACGGCGATCCTGATGGTCGAGCCGGCCGGCGTCGACCCGACCGGCGACGGATGACCGATCGCGAGATGCTCGCCGTGGCGCTGGACGAGGCCCGCGCCGGGCTGGCCGAGGGCGGCATCCCCATCGGCGCCGCGCTGTTCACGCGCGACGGCGAGCTGCTCGGCCGCGGCCACAACCGCCGCGTCCAGGACGGCGACCCGTCCCTGCACGGCGAGACCGACGCGTTCCGCCGCGCCGGCCGCCGGCGCGGCTACCGCGACACGGTGATGGTCACGACGCTCGCGCCGTGCTGGTACTGCAGCGGGCTCGTGCGCCAGTTCGGGATCGGCCGCGTGGTGGTCGGCGAGTCGGTCAACTTCGCCGGCGGGGTCGACTGGCTGCGCGAGGCCGGAGTCGAGGTCGCCGACCTGGCGTCGCCGGAGTGCATCGCGCTGCTCGGCGGCTACATCGCCGCCCATCCCGAGGTCTGGAACGAGGACATAGGCGTCGACTGACGGGCGATCCGCCGCAGGAACGGCTTCAGGTGGCGCAGGAAGGCGTTGCCGGCCGGCGCCGCCGCGGCCGGGTCGTTGTCGGCGTAGGTGCGGTGGCGGTCGACGAGCGTGAGCTCGCGCGCCGGCAGGTGCGACCGGCGGGCCGGCGCGCGGGCGGCCGACAAAGCCCACCGCGGCGTCCGGGACCGGCTACAAGTGCGGCGCGATCGCCGGGTTCGCCTACCAGCCGAGGTAGTAGTCGAAGAACCGCTGCGGCGTCGTCTCGCCGGCCTTGACGGCGTCCAGCACCGACTGGTCCTCCAGCCGGTTCTCGCGCCGCTCCACCGACCACCTGCCAGCGCTTCAACTCGTGCGTGAGCGTCCGGGCCAGCGGAGCGAAGTAGCCGGCCCCGCCCGAGGACCCTCATGCCGTGAACTCAAGCAGCCAGGCAAGCGCGGGGGCGAGCTCGTCCTGCCACATGGCGTGGTCGTGCCCGCGCCGCGGCCGCCGGGTGCGCACGGGCACGCGCCGGCGGCGCAGCGCGCGGGCGTAGCGCGTCGACTCGCGGTCGAACGCGGGCTCCAGGCGCCCGGACACCAGCGCGTGCGGCGGCGCGCCGGCCCGCGCCCGCGGGGCGACGCCCAGCGAGAACGCGGCCACGCCGGCCACGGCCTCGCGGTGCTCGAGGCCCGCGGACGCGGCCCACACCGCGCCGTTGGAGCAGCCGAACGCGATCAGCGGGGCGTCCGGTGCGGCCAGCCGGGCGCGCGCCCACGGCACGGCCACGCCGAACGCGTAGTCCATGTGCGCGCGGAAGTACGGCGGATCCACGTGCGGGAGGTATGCGCGGGCGCGCGGGTCCGCGTTCGCGTCGTAGCCCTCGGCCGCCCGCAGGCCGGAGCTCTCCAGGCCGATCAGCGCGAGCGGCCGTCGCAGCACGACGAGCCGCGCCGCCCACGACTCGGTGCCCTCGCCGTCGGCCGCCAGCACGAGCGCCGCGGCCGGCGCCGCCGGGCGCCACAGCCGCACGGGATGGGTCCGCGCGATCGCGTCCTCGCCCAGCACTGCGCGCTCGGTGGCCACGCCGGGAACCTTCGCACCCCCGGTGCGGGCAACACGGCGGCGCCAGGATGAGCGGGCGTACGGTGCGCCGGGGGCGGCGGGCATCGGCGATCGCCTGTACGCGACGCTCGGCAACGGCGGCTTCGCGTTCGCGCTGGAGACGCAGACGTTCACGCTGTTCGACAGACTGGTTCGGCGACTCCGTGGCGCCGAACTCGTGGGACGACGTGTGGCTCAACGAGGGCCATGCCACCTGGTACGAGTGGACGCTCGCGGCCGAGCGCGGCGAGCTCGGCGAGGACATCGGAATCGCCGACTTGACCGGCCTGGATGCCTACTGGGCGGTGGACCCGGTGCAGAGCGCGGCCGCGCGGGCGCTCGTGGCGCCGGCGCTGCTGTCGCGCTTCGGGGCGATCTGAAGATGACGGCCGCGGCCTCTATGGTCGCGGCTGTGATCGACCTCGACGAGCTGGCCGGCGGCCTCTGGCGCACGCAGCTGCTGTCCGCGGCGGCGCGGCTGGGGATCGCCGACCGGCTCGCTCCGGGCCCTCGCACGGCGGCCGAGCTGGCCCGCGAGACGGGCGCCGACGCCGACGCGCTGTTGCGCGTGCTGCGGGCGCTCGCGGGGCTCGGCGTGCTCAGCCAGGATGCCGAGGACCGCTTCGGCCCGACGCCGGTGAGCGAGCGGCTGCGCCCCGGCGCGCCGGGCTCTCCGCACGCCCGGCTGCTGCTCTACGGCGAGCCGTGGTGGTGGGCCGCCGCGGGCGGGCTGTACGAGACGGTGATGACGGGCGAGACGGCGTTCGACCGCGTGCACGGCGCCGGGCTGTTCGCCTGGCTGGCGGAGCATCCGGCGGCGTCCGCGGTCTTCGACGCCGAGATGAGCGCCATGA